>DATCZY010000001.1:0-4468 GCA_036525655.1 Lysobacterales bacterium
CGTGTGCCCGTCATGTATCGCGACTCACAGTTGCTGGAATGGTGGGCGCGTTTCCTGCTTGGCAAACAGGACTGGCCACAGGTCGCCAACGTCATTGAACAAATGCCAGAGGAAACCCGCAACGACGACCGTTGGCGCTATTGGCTGGCGCAGGCCGGTTTGCGCTCAGGGCAGGTCAAGCCGCCTTCGGAGTTGTTACGGGAGCTATCAAACAGGGCCAATTATTATGGCTTCATGGCGGCCGATGAACTCGGTCTGACCTACAACATCTGCCCGCGGCAGGCCGACATAGATGAAGCCGCACTGGAACGGGTGGCTGGACTGGACGGTTTCCGGCGGGCACTCGAACTCAGGAAAGCAGGCCTGGATAACTGGGCGCTGGGGGAATGGGCGCTGGCGGCAAGGCGGCTTCCTTCGTCGGACCTGAAAGTCGTTGCCGCACTGGCGTTCAGGGAAGGCTGGTATGACCGTGCGATTTTTGCCCTGGGCAATAGTGGTGATTTGAACCTTTATGACTGGCGCTTTCCGCTGCTATGGGAAGTCGATGTCACGAATGCCGCCCGGCTCAACCAACTGGACCCGGCCTGGATTTACGGCACCATGCGCTCGGAAAGCGCGATGGTGGAGAGTGCGCGTTCTCCCGCCAACGCCCTGGGTCTGATGCAAATCACGCCGGCGACCGGCAGGCACCTGGCCAAAAAACACGGCCTTCCATGGAGCGGCAACGAGCAGTTGAAGACCGCCAGCGGTAATCTGCCCATAGGCGCTGCATATATGAACGACCTGTTAAAGGATTTCGGGCAGAACCCGGTGCTGGTGTCGGGCGCCTACAATGCCGGTCCAAGTGTCGTGCAACGCTGGCTGAAAACCCGGCCGCAGGGCGAAGCGGCTATCTGGATTGAAACGTTGCCGTATTTTGAAACACGCGATTACATTCCCCGCGTGCTCGCGTTCACAACCATTTATGATTGGCGCCTGGGTGGACCGGTAAAACGCATCTCGGTCAGAATGCCGAACATCGAATCCGGTAAGATAAGTGTTGATGGCGACACCGAAGCCGTGTGCCGGGATTAAAATTCAAACTTAAGCCAGTGAGGAAGTGACATGCGAATCGTTTTGATAGGAGCCAGCGGGTTTTTTGGCGGACATCTCTTGCGTGCGCTCACACACGACCAGCATCAATGCATTGTTCTGACCCGGGCTGTGGTCCTCCGTAGCCGTGTGGGTATGCTGCCTGGCGTCAAGCTGGTGCAGGCGGATGTATACGATCCCGATGTCCTGGCCGAACAGTTTGCCGGCGCCGATGCGGTGGTCAGCATGGCCGGCATCCTGAATGAGAGCGGCGGTCGCGGAAAGGGGTTTCACAAGGTTCACGTTGAACTGGTGGAGGGCATCGTCGAAGCCTGCCGTAAGACCGGTGTCACGCGCTTGCTCCATGTAAGCGCGCTAAACGCGGGTAAGGGTCGCAGCGAGTACCTGAAGAGCAAAGGCGAGGCGGAAGCGCTGTTACTCGCCGCCGACGATTTACATGTCAGTATTTTTCAGCCATCGGTGATCTTTGGCCGTGGTGACGCCTTCTTCAACAAGTTTGCCGAGATGCTGGGGCTGATACCGGTGTTACCCTTGGCTTGCCCCAAGTCGCGTCTGCAACCGGTGTTCGCCGGGGATGTGGCAGCGGTCATGGCGGCTTCGCTGGATGACCCCATGACGTGGGGTAAGTGCTATGAGTTGGGCGGGCCGCAGGTCTTCACGCTCAAGGAACTGGTGGTATGGACCGCGAGTGCCCTGGGCAAGCGCAGGCTTGTCATCGGACTCCCCGGGCCGCTGTCGGCAGCGATGGCCCTGGTGATGAACCTGGTGCCGGGGAAACCGCTTTCCTGGGACAACTACCTGTCGCTGCAGACCGACAATATCTGCAGCCGAAATGATTTCGCCTATTTTCACATTCAACCGCGGGCCATCGACCAGGTCGTTCCGGATTACCTGACCGGCTCGCTTCGACAGCACCGCCTGCACAAGCTTCGGCGGCAACCGCGGCGTTGAAAACCGGCAAAACCTACCTGGTCGGGGGCGCTGTCCGCGATGCGCTACTGGGTTTGCGACCAGCCGAGCGTGACTGGGTCGTGGTCGGCAGCACGCCCCAGGAGATGCTGGACCAGGGCTTCAAACAGGTCGGTGCGTCCTTTCCGGTTTTTCTGCACCCCAAAAACGGCGAGGAATACGCCCTCGCCCGTACCGAGAAAAAGGAGGGCCACGGCTACCACGGTTTCAGTGTGGATTTTCACCCCGGTGTCACGCTGGAGGAGGACCTTCACCGCCGCGACCTGACCATCAACGCCATCGCCCAGGATGAACAGGGCCGCCTGGTTGACCCCTACTGCGGTCAACGCGACCTGCAGCAGAAAGTCCTGCGGCACGTTTCCGAAGCATTCGTGGAAGATCCGCTGAGGGTCTTGCGGGTCGCACGTTTTGCCGCAAAACTTGCCCGGTTTGGTTTTCGCGTGCATGAAACGACACTGGCGTTGATGCGCGAAATCACGCAGTCCGGTGAGCTCGGCCACCTCGCGCCCGAACGGATCTGGCGCGAAATTGAACTGGCTATGACCACCGGGAAGCCGTCTGAATTTGTAAGCGTGCTGCGCGAGTGCAGCGCGCTGGAAACCTTGCTGCCCGAGGTCAACAGCCTGTTTGGGGTTCCCCAACCGGAAAAATACCACCCCGAAATCGACACCGGTGTGCATCTGCTGATGGCATTGAATGCGGCGGCAGACCTGAGCAAGGGTGCGGCCAATATCGTTTTTGCCGTGTTGCTGCACGATCTCGGCAAGGGCATAACACCGCCACAGGAGTGGCCTGCGCACCGTGGCCATGAAGCCGGGGGCCTGCCGCTGGTGGACGAGGTCTGCGTCCGGTTCAGGGTGCCCAACGCGGTGCATGATCTGGCGCGCAAGGTCTGTGCAAAGCATTTGAGTTGCCACCGCATACTCGAGTCCCGGCCTTTAACGGTATTGCGTATGCTGGAGCGGTTGGATGTCTTTCGCCAACCGCAACTGCTGGCGGATTTTGTCACTGCCTGCGAGGCCGATTACCGTGGGCGCAAAGGTCTGCAGGACCGCTCTTATCCACAGGGCGAATACTTGCGGAAGGCTTACAGGGTGGCCGCCGGTATCCGCGCCAGGGACCTCGATCTGAACGGCATCAGCGGACCGGAAGTCGGCGAGCGCCTGCGCCAGGCGCGGGTAGATGCCATTGCCAAATTAAAGCGCGAGGGTGACTAAGCGGTCACCGCCCTGACGGGTGGCAGAAGCCCGGTCAGTCAGAATTCAAACCATGTAAAAAGCGGCGGGTAGTGTGTCGGCCATGCTACAGGCGGTGGCAGAGATCGGAGAGTGAGAAACCGATCAGGTTGTTGCCGGTTTTCTCGTCCAGACCCCGGCTCAAGGCCATCACCTGGAAACGTTCGCCCATTTCAGACGGCAGCGTCAGCCGGCGTACCTGGTTGTTCAGGTTCATGCGTTCTTTGGCCGGTAATGACTCAGCCTGCTCAAGTATCCCGCCCAGTCCACAGGCCAGCAGAAACATCGCCTGGGTGGTGTAACCACCGACCTCGAGTCCGCAACTGTCAGCGGCCTCTGCCAGCGCGGTAAAGTCGACCGAGGCGCTGATATCGGTCAGTCCCGGCCACAGGAAGGGGTCGTTGTGGGTCCGGTGCCGGTAATGGCAGATCAGTGTGCCATCGCTGCGTTGCGCCCGGTAATAATCCTGGCGTGTATAGCCGTAGTCGATGAACAGGGCCAGGCCGTTTTGCAGGCTGGCGGTCACGGTCTGTAACCAGGCGGCCAGGCTGGTGTTGAGTTCCGAGCAATATCCCGTCGCCGGGCAGTGATCGAGGCCGGTCAAAAGCGACCGAACCTGCATCTGCATTTTTTCCGGGCAGGTTCCTTTAACCCATTCAAAACCAGCAGCGCCACTTGCAACCTGCATTTGCCTGGGGCCATCTGCGTCGAGGCAGAACCGCTCCACGGTCAGCGCGTCGAGGACCTCGTTGGCGAGAAAAACACCACGCCAGCCATCTGCGGGTGGTTCGTCGAGCCAGCAGATCCGGTTCATCCACTCGGGTACGTGCTTTTGCAGGGTTTCCTTTTGCACCTGGCGCAGATGGGCGCTGCGCTCCAGTATCCTGTAACGGCTCGGTGCATGTTGATCTCGCAGATTTTTGAGCAGGTCCGCTGCCAGTATCCCGCTACCGGCGCCGGCCTCGATGATTTCATAACGGCCGAGACTGTCTCCGACCTGGGCCACCTGTTCCGCCAGGCAACGCGCAAATACGTTACCCAGTTGCGGTGCAGTGACAAAGTCGCCGCCCTCACCGAATTTCTGCAAGCCGGCGCTGTAATACCCCAGACCGGGTTCATAGAGTGCCATTTCCATGTACTCCGAAAACGGTATGGGTCCACCCGAAACAATT
>DATCZY010000002.1:0-2575 GCA_036525655.1 Lysobacterales bacterium
AGGATGATAGTACAAACCAACAAGTCTGACAGGCTTTTGGGAGCAGGGTTCAGTCATAACCCCGGCGTGCCTGCCTGCGAGCGGGGCATTTTGGTGCTTGATTTGTGGTGTGTGTTATCATAAGTTTCCATTGTTATTCTAATACAAAATTGATGATCCGCGGTGACGGGTCTATTATAGGAGAGAAGTAATGCCGGACTTTGATGACGAACTCGATGCAACTGGCCTGAACTGCCCCCTGCCGATCCTGCGCGCCAAGAAGGCACTGAACGGACTGGAAAGCGGAAAAATACTGCGCATCATCGCAACCGACCCGGGCTCCGTGAAGGATTTTGAAGCCTTTGCCAAGCAGACCGGTAATGAACTGATGTCTTCCACTGAAGAAAACGGAAAATTCATGTTCCTGATGAAGAAAGGCTGAACCGCTTCACTTCAGGCCAGTAAAACAAAAAACCCCGGCTCGATGGCCGGGGTTTTTTTATGTCTGCACTAAAGTGGCTAGTCGAATTTCCAGTTGACCTGCGCACTGATGATATCGACCGAGGCCTCGTAGTTACCAGTAACACGATGCTGGCCTTCTGTCAGGGGAGAAGCCAGCGAGCTGTAGCCATCGGTACTGTTGATGCTCGTATCGTCGATGAACAGATGTGCGTAACCAATATCAAAGCTGAGTTTCTTCGAGTGCTGGTAACCTGCGCCGAAGGTCAACCAGGTACGGTCCTCATCCGGCAGTGCGGTCAGGCGGAACTCGGGGCTGGGTACCGGTGTTTCATCGAAAGCCAGGCCGCCGCGGAATTTCCAGCGGTCGTCTTTCTTGTATGTGGCGCCGATGGCGTAGCGGAAGCTGTCGTCGAACTTGACCGGGATCGTGTTGGTGGTGGTATCACCGAACCGGAACACCAGCGCGTCGATACGGCTCCACTGTGTCCAGGTGACATCGGCCATGACGGCCCATTGGTCGTTGACTTCATGGTAGGCGCTGAGCAGCAGGGTATCCGGCAGGCTGACGTCGGCATCGGTCGAGGTACCCGGAACAATGGGCGAGCTACGATCACCTTCCAGTTCGACTTCAATCTTGGAACGATAGGCAATACCCAGTCGGGTGGAATCCGTCGGTTTCAGCAGCGCGCCGAAGTTCCAGCCGAAGCCCCAGTCGTCCACGTCAATCTTGATTGGGGCGTCCAGGAGTGGGGGGGTAACGTTCGGGAAGTCGAGGTGGGCAACGTTCTCGAAGATCAGGTTGGCATACATCACGCTCAGGCCGAAACCCAGGGTGACATGCTCATCCACTTCAAAGGACAGCGCCGGGTTCAGGTTGATAGTTTTGACTTCACCCGCGGTCGATGAGTAACGGCCGACCCAGTTGCTGTTGTATTCGGTCTTGAGCCCGAACGGTACGTTGACGGTCA
This sequence comes from Lysobacterales bacterium, assembly GCA_036525655.1. GTDB lineage: Bacteria > Pseudomonadota > Gammaproteobacteria > Xanthomonadales > SZUA-36 > SZUA-36. The sequence goes on from DATCZY010000002.1 coordinate 1,410, forward strand.
GGCCAAAGTCCATCTTGTCGCTGATTGCGCGTGTGTAGGCGAAGTGCGGCAAGGCGCCGAGTTCGCCGGCATCCTCTGCGCTGGAACCGGGGATGGTGGCGGAACCTTGCTGATACAAGGGGTTCAGTGTCGCGGTGCCCGAGAACTCGGTTTCCGGCAATACAATGTGCAGGCCGCCCGAGACCTGCGTGCCGTCGAGTTCAGACATGCTGGCTGGATTGAAGTAGATGAAGGAGGCGTCTTCCGCAGCAGAACCGGAGCCGGCATAGGCCGTACCCATGCTGCTGACGCTTTGTTCGATCAGGGCAAAACTACTGGCGGATGCACCAGAGGATGTTATGGAAAGCAGTCCGGCGATGCAGGTTGCGTTGAGTCGACGTGCAAACGGGTGCGTGGTAGCCATCTGTGTTTCCTCCGGTTCAACTTATAAGTCAGTGGAAATATGCCTGTCAGATTCCGTCTTTTATGGTTGTCGGAATCGTCTTGCTCTTGCGTTGGGGATACACTACTTTACCTGCATCATATAAACAACAATTTGTTGACAACACTGTAAGTGACTGTCAAAGTTGCCAGAATTTATAAATGTCTGTTGCTAATTAACGACAATAGCCGGGTGACATGACAGTCTTGCATTTTAAAGAGAGGAGCAACTTGATGAAGACTTTCCACGGTTGGCTGCGTGCCACAATTTTAATTACGACCCTGGCTGTATCAGCAACAGCATCCGCAACCACGGGTTACTTCGCGTTAGGCTATGGCGCCAAGTCCATGGGCATGGCCGGTGCCGTGGTTTCCAATCCGCAGGATGCCATCGCTGCAGCCGCCAACCCGGCCGGCATGGGCCTGGTGGGTGAGCGTTTCGATATCGGGATTCGTTTTTTCAGCCCGATTCGCGAAGCTGAAATCCAGACATCCTCGCCGCCATTGAGTGCATCCTACGATGTAATGGACAAGAGTCGCCGCAACCTGTTCTTCATTCCGAATTTCGGTATCACCAAGGCCCTGAATAACAGGGTCACAGTCGGCTTCAGCATCTATGGCAACGGCGGTATGAATTCAACCTACGATGACAACATCTATGACCTGACGGCCGGTGCATTCGGTGGTTCGCCGGAAGGTGTCGGTACCGCCGGCCTGACGCCGGATACCGGACGGTTGGGAATCGA
>DATCZY010000003.1:0-4884 GCA_036525655.1 Lysobacterales bacterium
TTTCCCGCCACGAATAGTAAATCCTGAGTTTGTCGATTCCCGCATCGCCATGCACGATTGCCTTGACTGCCTCGCGCCAACTCCATGCGTACGTCATGTCAAATGCCTCGGCATGTAAGTCCCGCGAGTCCCACTCCGCCAGCATGAAGACGGGTTTGATCGCGTCGAGTTCCTTGCGCACGTTGTTCCAGAAATCCACCGGCACAAAACCCGCGACATCACAGCGGTAGCCGTCGATGCCGGCCTCTCGAACCCAGTATTTCAGCGCGCTGGTCATGTACTCGCGCACACCTCGCTGACTGTAATCAAGATCGATGATGTCGGACCAGTCCCACCACGGTGTCGGACGAAAATCGCCCTTGTAATCACGCTCGTACCAATCGGGGTGCTCGCTGCGCATCGGGTTGTCCCAGGCGGTGTGGTTGGCCACCCAGTCGAGGATGACGTACATGCCCAGCGCGTGTGCGGCATCGACAAAGTTTTTCAAATCGTCAAACGTGCCGAACTCCGGATTAACGCCGAAATAGTCTTTCACCGAGTAAGGGCTACCGAGCCTCCCTTTGCGGTTTTGCTCACCGATCGGGTTGATAGGCATCAGCCAGACGATATCAATGCCGAGGGCCTTGAGACGGGGCAACTGCTTTTGTGCGGCACTAAAAGTGCCTTCAGTTGAAAATTGTCGTGTGTTCAACTGATAGATGCTTGCGTTTCTGGACCACTCGGGATGCGTGATTTTTACGTAGGGTTGCGGCATATAGGGATCGACGGCGGAATGCCGCTCAACGGAGTCGTCGCTGGCTTCCAGCGGGGCCACCCAGGCAAGTAACAACAAAATGGCTGCAATGTATTTTTGCATGGATGTCTCCCTTGAAAATCATGTCGAAATTGGACGCTGTCATCAATTATTCTGATTGTGTTAACCGCCTGCTGAAGCTTCGTCAACCGACCGGCCACTGTTCAGTAATGATATCAATTCGTTGGGAGCGTATGTCTGCGTGCAATCGTATTCAAGCGCGATAAACGCGGATTGACCGAATAATTGGCGTGGGGGTGATTGGAATTGCGGGGGCGAAAAGCGGGGCCATAGTGTCAGTCTGGCCGTTGACTCTGGCCCCGCCGTTAAAACCTAGCTGTCGGAAATGGTCACAACCTGTCCGGGCTGGATACGTTCGCCGCCGCGGGTGATGATCCGGTCACCCTGGTTGACGTTGCCGATGACTTCGACGAAGCCGCCGAGGCCGATACCGGTTTCAACCGCGACCTTTTCCACGGTATTGTCATTGTTAACCCGCATCACGTAGATGTTGCTGCCGCGTAACACGAGTCCGTCACGCGGGATCGCAACCAGCTCGCGGGGTTCGCTGTTAGGCAATGCGATACGCACCGGGCTGCCGATGATCCATGCCGGGTCATTCGCGGCGACGCGGACTTCAAACATACGTGAACGCTGATCACCCACCGGGATGACATAGGTGACCGGGCTCAGGGAATCACGCTTGTTGTGTTCAACCGATACCTGCATGCCTTCGCGTAACCAGTTCGAAACTGACAGCGGCGCCTGCGCCCTGATCTCGCGATGTTCGGTATCGACCAGGCGAGCGACCTGGGCGCCGCGGTTGACAAACTCGCCAACCTGGACCACACGCTCCACCACGATACCGGGAAACGGCGCCAGCACTTCTGTCTGCTTGATACGGCGTTTGATCTGTGCAATCGCGACCTCGGCACGCTTGATTTCCTGTCGGGTCATATCCAGCTGTGATTGCGCCTCATCCAGTTGGGTCGCGGCGGCGTTATTGCTGTCCGCGAGCTTCTGCAAGCGCTGCAGGCTGCTATCCCTGTACTTGAGCTGTGACTTCAGACTATCGAGTTGGGCCTCGCTATCGGCCAGTTCCAGACGCAGGTCCTCCGCATCGATACGTGCGATCGCCTCACCCTGTTCGATACGCGAACCCACATCCGCAACCCAGGTAATGCGACCATCTGTTTCCGCTGCAATACGCGCGTCATTCTGACTGATCACGGTGCCGGACACCCACAGGGTGGCCGAAAAGGTATCGCGTTGCGCGGTCTCGACGAGAACCGGTGATGCCGGGGCCTTTTGTTCAGCACCTTCGGCCCAGGACACGACCGGAAACAAACTTAAAACGAGTGCGATTTTTGTGTAACGGTTCATTCCATTCTCCTGAATCAGGCCACGGATTCCAGCGTGGTCCTGTGCGCTGTTTCCGGGGCAATAATTTCGACCTGCTTCGCTTTGCCGAGACGCAGCATGCAGGGTAAAAGCACTAATGTGAAAACCAGGCTGAAGGCCATACCGCCGACGATCGAAGCCGCCAGGCCACGGTAGATAACGCTGCCCTCTCCGGGCAATAGCAACAGCGGCAACATGCCAAAAATACTGGTCAATGTACTCATGAAAATCGGTCGCAAACGGATGCGCAGTGCGTTTTCAACCGCGTCATCCCGGTCCATTCCGCCACGTTCGGCCTGGCGGGTCTGATCCACCAGCAGGATCGCATTGTTGACCACCAGGCCCAGCAGGATAATAAAACCGATCATGGTCAACAGGTCCATCGGCTGGAACGTGACCAGGTTCAGGGCCTGAATGGCGATGACGCCGCCGACTCCGGCCAGCGGTATGGTCAGGATCACCAGCGCGCTGTCCTTCGGCGAGCGGAACAACCCCGCCATCAGCAAAAACAATATGAACAGGGCAATGACGAAATTCCGGCCCATGGTTTCGATCGCTTCGCTGAGGCTATCCGCGCTGCCGCCGTACTGGATCGAACCATCTGCGGGCAGGACAGCACGCAGACCGGGCTCGACGTCCGTCTTGATCTGGGCAATGGCGGTTTCCAGTGAAACATTATCCGGCGGGCTGAGGTTCACGCTGACCGTGCGCCTGCCGTTCACCCTGCGTACCTGGCCGGGTCCGGTTGCGCGTTCAATTGAAACCAGTTCACCCAGCGGCACCACTTCACCACCCGGCGTCATGATGGGTGTGGTGGCTAATTCTTCGGGGGTATTCCAGCCATCGGCCCGCATGATGATATCCATGCGATTTTCGCCGTTGAAATACTCACCGAGCCAGAGGCCGTTACCGAGCGTGCGGATCAGAGATGCGACGCTGCGTCTGTCCATACCCACTTCATTGATCCGCGCGTCATCCGGAAACACCCGCAGTTCGGGCTCGGCCAGTTCGATGCTGGGGAACGTCTGCACGTTGGCGCCCGGAAAAGAGTCCCTCAGCTCGGTCTGCGCCGCACCGGCAGCGGCATACAACCCGTCCTGGTCCGCCGATTGGATGTGCATGGAAATATCACGTCCGCCGCCGAAACCACCGAACAGGTTGCCCTGCATGGCAAAGCCCTGAAAATCGGGAATATCCACCAGCACTTCGTTCCTGACGATTTCAAGCAACTCACCGACCCGGCTTTGGTCCAGGGCGCGCGCTCCGATGGTACCGCCACCGGGCCAGGTCAGGATGTAGTAATTCTTCAGGGCCGGTTGCTTGACGCCATCCATGTAAGGCTGAAGACGACTAACAAGTTTGCTGATCACTTCCTTCTCATTGGTCTCAACATTTGAGCCGGGCGGAAACTGCAAAAAGGCATCGACCGCATCACGTTTGACCGGCGGCAGGTAGTCCATTTGCGGGAAAAGCAACCAGGTGGCGAGCAGTGGTGCGCTGATCAGGCTAACGATCAAAATCGTGCGGCGCTTTCCCGTGGCGCTCAAGTGCATCAGTGAACGGGCCAGCCTCGACCATCCCTGTGACTCGTTTTTAGCGAGTTTTTTCGGCTTCAACCAGCTTCCGGCAACCGTGGGAAGAATGGTGATGGCGACCACCAGTGAAATTACAACGGCAATCGATATGGTCAGGGCGAGGTCTGCGAATAATTGCCCCTCGACGTCCTTGAGAAACAGTACCGGCAGGAAAATGGCCACAGTGGTGGCGGTCGATGCCAACAGCGCGCCCCTGACCTGGCTGGTGCCGGCCAGCGCCGCGATAGAGGGAATCTCACCGCGCTCACGCAGACGCAAAATGTTTTCCGAGACGACGATCGCCGCATCCAGCACCATACCCACCGCGAAAGCCAGGCCGGCCAGCGAAATGACATTGAGGCTGCGCCCGGTCAGATCCAGCACGATAAAGGTCGATAACAGCGAAATCGGAATGGCGGTGGCAATCAGTATGGTGGCGCGGGTATCGCGCAGGAACAGCCACAGCACGCCAACGGCCAGCAGCACGCCCAGCAACAGGTTACTGGTCACCATGTTGACCGCCCGGTTGATAAAGACGGAGGCATCGAATGACTGCTGAATACCCAGCCCGGCTTCGGCCAGCGGCCCTTCACGTAGTTCGGCAACGGCCTCCTTGACCCTTGTCAGCGTACCCAGTACGTTGGCGCCGTTGGCACGGTCGACCCTGAGGCTCATGGCCGGGTTACCGTTCTGGATGGCGATCTGGGTTTTCTTGCCGCGCGCGACCTGCACGTCGGCGATATCACCCAGCCGGATCGGCCGGCCCTCGCGCCACTCCAGGATCAGGTCCTTGAATTGCATCGGGTCGTAACGGCCTTCAAAACGCAGCGTGTACTGGCGCCGGCCGACATCTACAAACCCGCCCGATACATCGGTGGAGCGACTGGCGCGATTGGCGACCGATCCCAGTTCAACGCCGTATTCCGCGGCCTTGTAAGGGTCGATGGTGATCTGCAATTCCTCGGGCGCGCCCGCGTTGATTTCCACGCCGGCTACACCATCGATGGATTCCAGCTTGGGCTTCACCGTATCCATGATGTACTGGCTGTAGTCCTCGATATTGCCCTTGGTGCCGGGTAACAACTGCACAAAGAACCAACTCAAGGCCTGGTTGGC
>DATCZY010000004.1:0-2188 GCA_036525655.1 Lysobacterales bacterium
CCCGATCAGGGCAACGTCATTTTTTTTGAGCTTTCGAATCGGCATAAATCACGCTGGTTCCGCACTATTCAGCACTTGGCATAATAACATTCATTGCATCTCTTCCCGGACAAATAAAGTCCGTGAGATTGCAGTAAAAAAAACGCAAACCCATTAGAATTATTATCTCGCAAACAGAGCCGGCCAAAATGACAAAATTAACCACGGTGCAACTCAACGCCCCCTACCTGATACTGATCGGTGACCTGACCGATCCAACCTATGCGAAGACCGGTTTTGGCCTCGTCCACTGGCGCCCTGACCTGGTTGCCGGACAGCTCCGCTTTGCAGGCTGCACGCTGGATTTGGGTGTACCCGACATGAGTGTCGCCGAGGCGGCCAAGGCCGGGATCAGGAGTCTTGTTATCGGCGTCGCGCCGATCGGCGGCATTGTGCCCGACAACTGGTGGGATTCGATCGTGGAGGCAGCGCAGGCCGGCCTGGATATCGTCTGCGGCCTGCATTTCAAGCTGGCGGATTTCCCCGCGGTCGCCGCTGCCGCCGCGGCTTCGGGTGCGCGCCTGATCGATGTCAGGAACCCGCCCAAAAAGCTGCCCGTGGGCACCGGCATCAAGCGCAGCGGCAAACGCGTATTGATGGTCGGCACCGATTGCGCCATCGGCAAGAAATATACCGCGCTGGCGCTCGACAAGGCGATGCGCGAGGCCGGCATGGACTCCACCTTTCGCGCAACCGGCCAGACCGGCATCATGCTGGCAGGTGAAGGCATTCCCATCGATGCGGTTGTTGCAGATTTCATCTCCGGGGCAGCCGAACTGATCTCACCCGCAAATAATGACGGGCACTGGGACGTAATCGAAGGCCAGGGCTCCATCTTTCACCCCGGCTATTCGGGTGTCAGTCTCGGCCTGCTGCATGGTTCGCAACCGGATGCCTTTGTGTTGTGTCACGATGCCGTCCGTACCGCCGTTTCCGGCTGGGAGCATTACCCGTTGCCATCCGTGCGCGAAGCCATCGATATGCATGTTTTACTGGGCAGGCGCACCAATCCCGATATCCGTTGTGCCGGACTGAGCATCAATACATCCAGGTTGCCCGCCGACAAACGCGGCGCTTACCTGGCCGCGTTGAGTGCGGAAACCGGCCTGCCGTGTGTCGACCCGATCATCGATGGCTGCGGGGCCATTGTCGAGAACATCAAGCAGCTTTTTCCGGAGTCATAGCCATGGATTTCAGCATACATATCACGGACTGGGCATTGACCCAACCGTTCCGCATCTCGGGTTTCGAGTGGATCAACTCACGTTGCCTGGTGGTACAGCTTGGCAAGAATGGCGGTATCGGCCGCGGTGAAGCACAAGGTGTTTTTTACCTTGATGAAACGGCTGAAAGCATTTTCGAACAGGCGGATGCGGTCGCCGCCGAAATTCGCAAAGGTATATCCCGCGAGCAACTGCAGGATTTACTGCCTGCGGGCGGCGCACGTAACGCCATCGACTGTGCCATGTGGGACCTGGAATGCAAACTGGCCGGCAAGAGCATCTGGCAGCTCACCGGCATCGACCCAAAACCTGTTACAACCGTTTACACCATCGGCCTGGAGGACTCACCCGAAGCCATGGCCGCCAAGGCGGCGGCAGCGGCTGACGCGCCAATACTCAAGATTAAACTGAGCAGCCACCTGCCCTTTGAGAAGCTGGCCGCAATACGCGCCGCACGCCCCGATGCGCAACTGGTGGTGGATGCCAACCAGGGATGGGATTTCGAATTATTGAAAGAAGTATTACCGAAATGCGTTGGTCTGAACCTCGCCATGATCGAGCAGCCTCTGCCACGCGGCGGTGATGAACAACTGGAAGGTTTCAAGTCTCCGATAACGCTGGCGGCAGATGAATCCTGCCTGCATACGGGTGAACTGGAAACCGCCGCACGTCGTTACAGCATGATCAACATCAAGCTGGACAAGACCGGTGGGCTGACCGAAGCGCTGCGCCTGGCGCGGGCGGCAAAGGCCAAAGATTGCAAGTTAATGGTGGGTAACATGGTTGGAACGTCGCTCAGCATGGCGCCGTCCTTCGTGGTTGCACAACTGTGCGATTTTGTGGATATCGACGGGCCGCTGTTGCTGAAATACGACCAACCGCATGCGCTTGAATACCGTAACGGTGTCGTCAAAGGATTTGACCCG
>DATCZY010000005.1:0-3551 GCA_036525655.1 Lysobacterales bacterium
CGTAAACAGCTGGAGATGAGCGGTCAACTGGACCTGCTCAAGCAACCCTACCACCAGGCGATACTGAATGATGAGATTCCGTTAAGTATTGGCGGCGGTATCGGACAATCCCGCGTCTACATGCTATTGCTTAAGAAAGCCCATATCGGTGAGGTGAGTGTCACGGTCTGGCCGGAGCAGCTGAAAAAGATCTCGGCTGAGAAAAACATACACCTGCTGCAATAAGCCAAACGGGACGATCCGGCTAACAGGACCATCTGTCAAAGTACGCGCTTCGGTCGGAGGCGCGTCATAGGTCAGTCTATGTCAGGCGCTTGAAGGCTTCGCTTACGTCCGCCGGAGCCTGAACGAGTTCGATCAGCACACCTTCACCGCCAATGGGAAACTCTTCATTGCCTTTGGGATGGATGAAACAGATATCGTAACCGGACGCCCCTTTGCGGATTCCGCCGGGAGCAAAACGCATACCACGCGCTTTGAGCCAGGTCACCGCTGCAGGCAAATCGTCAATCCACAAGCCGATGTGGTTAAGCGGCGGGTTCTGTACCTGTGGTTTACTGGCCGGGTCAAGTGGCTGCATCAGATCAACTTCGACCCTGAAAGGCCCGGAACCGATAACGGCGATGTCCTCATCGACATTTTCCGACGAACTTTGAAAAGTCCCGGACAACTCGAGACCGAGGGTATCCACCCACAAGGCGCGCAAACGGGTCTTATCCAGTCCCCCCACCGCAATCTGTTGTACTCCCAACACACGGAAAGGCCGGTTGCTCATTTAATTCTCCCGTTTTTGTTTATCGGTAACACTACTTCCGCCGCGCGAGAAAAAGCTCAAGCAACTGGCGTGCAGCGATCGTCGGCGGAATGCGGCCTTCACTTGCCGCCGCCTCCAGCAGCGGGATTTGATCACGTACCCCGGGATCGCTCTGTAACGTGGCCAGGAGATTTTCGCTGACCTCCGACCACATCCAGTCACGCGCCTGCGCAGCCCGGCGTGTCTTCAACTCGCCACTGGCCTCGTGGACGCTGCGGTGTTTCAGTACGAGATCCCAGACATCGCTAATACCGGCACCATCCCGTGCGGAACAGGTCCGGACTTCAACCTTCCAGTTCGCCGAGCGCGGGTGGAGCAAGCGCAATGCGCTGCGATATTCTGCTGCCGACCGGCCAGCCAGGGCCTGCATTTCGCCATCGGCTTTATTGATAAGGATCAGGTCGGCCAATTCCATGATGCCACGTTTTATACCCTGCAGCTCATCACCACCACCGGGCAGTTGCAGCAACACGAACATATCGGTCATGTCCGCCACTTTTGTTTCGGATTGCCCGACACCTACCGTCTCAACGATAACCACGTCGAACCCGGCCGCTTCGCAAAGGATCAGTGCTTCTCGACTGCGGCGGGTGACCCCACCAAGCGTCTTGCCAGCAGGTGAAGGCCGGATAAAGGCTTCGGGACGACGTGAGAGCTGTTCCATGCGGGTCTTGTCACCGAGGATGGAACCGCCACTGATCGCCGAGGAAGGGTCAACAGTGAGCACGGCCACCCGGTGGCCCGCGTCGATGACATAATTCCCCATGGCTTCGATAAAGGTCGATTTACCCACACCGGGCACGCCCGAGATGCCGAGCCGAATGGCGTTACCCGAATAGGGCATCAGTCGTTCGAGCAGGTCACTGGCGGCAGCACGATGATCGGCGCGCGTTGATTCGATCAGGGTTATGGCCCGTGCCAGGGCGCGCCGGTTTCCCTCGAGCACCGCTTTGGCAAGTGTCCCGGTTTCCTGCAGCGATGCTGATCCCGACCCGGTTGCAACCACTATTTTTGCTCGAATTCCATGATGATGTCGTCCACGGCGAGGTTGGCGCCAGGCTTGTGATGGATACGAGCCACCACGCCATCGTGTTCGGCCAACAGGGTATTTTCCATTTTCATGGCCTCGAGAACCGCCAATTCCTGACCTGCATTGATGACATCGCCTTCTTTAACTGCAACCGATACCAGTAGACCCGGCATCGGTGACAGAAGGAATCTGGACAGGTCGGGCGGTGATTTTTCCGGCATGTACTTCAAGAGTTTCGCCACCTTTGGTGTGACAATACGGACATCGACCTGGGAACCCCCATGCAATAATCGATAGGTCTGATCTTCACGCAATACCTGGATAAAAACCTGCTCGCCATTAATGGTGCCACTGAAAATGGGTTGCCCGAATTCCCATTTACTGCGCACTACGTAGGTAGAACCCTTATAAATCACATCGTGACCACCCTGGACCGGGACGACGGTCACCGGGTGATGTTCCTTGTTCATGACGATGACCCAGTCATTCGGCACCCGGCGTTCATGACCATTGAGTTGTCCGTTGATTTGAGCGGCACGATCGCGGTATCCACGCATCATCGAGGCCGCAACGGATATGAATATCGTCGGATCCTGGTGAGACAGGTCGGTCGGTTGGAAACCATCCGGATATTCATCGCCGATCGTATTGGTACTCATTTTACCTGTCACGAACCTGGGGTTTACCATTAACGCAGACAGGAAACTGATGTTATGAGACACGCCGCGGATCAGGAAACGGTCCAGGGCGGAACGCATGTGGGAGATCGCCTCCTCACGATCGGCACCATGGGTAATGAGTTTGGCGATCATTGGGTCGTAAAACATCGAGACCTCGCCGCCTTCATAGACACCGGTGTCCACACGCACGTGCTCATCATTCGCAGGTGGCCGGTAGTAAACCAGGCGTCCCGTGGAGGGCAGAAAGTTACGCGAGGGGTCTTCGGCATAAACTCGGGATTCAATTGCCCAACCGTTTATCGAAATATCCGACTGGGTGATCGGTAGCTGTTTGCCGGCGGCAACGAGGATCATCATTTCGACCAGGTCAACACCGGTAATGAGTTCTGTAACAGGGTGTTCCACCTGCAGACGTGTATTCATTTCCAGAAAGTAGAAATTCCGCTGACTATCGACAATAAACTCCACCGTACCGGCGGACTGGTATTGCACCGCCCTGGCCAGTGCGACAGCCTGTTCACCCATTCGCTTGCGGGTCGTTTCATCGAGAAACGGTGAAGGCGCTTCTTCGATCACTTTCTGGTGACGACGCTGCAACGAACACTCACGCTCGTTCAGGTAAACAATATTGTCGTGGCTATCGGCGATGATCTGTATCTCAATGTGCCGTGGTTCCTCGATAAACTTTTCCACGAACATCCGGTCATCACCAAAGCTCGAGCGCGCCTCGTTCGAAGCCCGCTCGAATCCGTCCCGGCACTCCGCGTCATTACGTGCCACCCGCATGCCCTTGCCACCGCCACCCGCAGTCGCTTTGAGCATGACCGGGTAACCCAGCTTGTTGGCGATTTCTACTGCATGCCCGGCATCACGTAAAACATCTGAAAAACCGGGGATGGTATTCACCCCTGCCCTGTCGGCCAGTTGCTTCGAGGTGATCTTGTCACCCATGGCCTTGATCGCGTGGGTCTTGGGGCCGATAAAAACGATACCGGCTGAGGCTAGCAATTCGCAAAATTCAGAGTTC
>DATCZY010000006.1:0-4137 GCA_036525655.1 Lysobacterales bacterium
CGGCATTCTAAAACAGGAATTTCTATTTTATCGTTGCCAGACCTTCGAAGATCTTAAAGTACTGGTCGCAGAATCCGTCGATGCTTACAATCGGTTAAGGCCGCATCTGAGCCTGGGCATGAAAACACCTGAAGAAGTGCATAAAAAAGCCTACTGCGAAGTGCAGCAGGCTCAATCAAAAACCGTCAACGTATTTTAGGACGGGACACCGTGTTTCTTCCGGCTCAGCTTTTCTTTTCAGGCAAATAGTGGATGATGCGTACGTTCTCAAGCGTCACCAACCCGCCGCAACCCGAACGTTCGAACAGCTCAGACAGCGTTGCCTTGAACCCCGTAATCTTTTCCTCTTCATCCACGATCTCTATGACCATCGAAAGATCGGACGACAGGTCGAGGATCTTTTGCGTGCGGATACGCGCCGTGGCGCCAAAACCCAGTACGCCCTTGAGCACGGTCGCACCGGCAAGGTCGGCGTCCCTAGCCCGCTTTACAATCTCTTCGTACAGGGGTGTATGCCCCAGCTTGTCGCTCTCGCCGACAAACACCCTCAATAACACTGCCTGCCCGGATATTTCCATAGATCACCTCAACAACCATGCACTAACGAACAAACCCAGCACGAACGCGATCCCGGCACCGGCCATGGTGGCAACAAAATAGGTCGAGGCGTAAAAGTATTCCTTGTCCTGGATAAACTGCCCCAACTCGTAGATGAATGAAGACATGGTCGTAAACCCGCCACAGAAACCCGTTGCCAGCAACAGGCGCATCTCGGTGGAGAGCACCTGCGACGACGCGCCGATACCCGCGATCAGTCCGATCAACAGGCAACCCGCAACATTCGATATCAGCGTACCGAAGGGCATGCTCATGGCCGCGTAGTTTTGCGTGGCCAGGGTCATGCCGTAACGGCTCATGCCGCCGAGCATACTGCCCAATCCAACGTAGACAAATGGTAATATGGCTGCCACCTGTTAATCCCTGCTGTTTAATGGGTACATGATGCGATGCCGGCAGGCACGACGCAAGCGATGAGACATGAGAAAGCCCCGATGAATAAAGGCTCGAGCCTGAAAAGACGCCTAAGCAAGCTGCTGCACATCAAGCCGCACCCGTTGCGGAAAGGCAGCAAGGGGACGTTCATCTTTATCCACATCAACAAGACCGCCGGGACCAGCATCGGCAACGCCATAGGACTGCCGATTAAGCACCACCAGAGCGCGCGCGAGGTGATCGCGAGGATAGGCAGGGACAAGTGGGACAAGGCCTATAAATTCACGCTGGTGCGCAACCCGTGGGACAAGGTGGTCTCGCACTACGAGTACCGGCGCAAGCGCAACAAAACCGACCTGGCAACCCAAGACATCTCGTTTGCCGAGTGGGTCAAAAAAACCTATGGGCCGGAAAAGGACCCTTTTTACTACAACAACCCGAAGGCTTTTCAGCCGCAGGTGGAGTGGCTGAAGGACGATGAAGGCAATATCTCGATCGACTTCGTCGGCAAGTTTGAGACGATCAACGAAGACTTCGAGCAGATCAAAAAGGCTATCGGTCTCGACGCCGAACTCCCCCACCTGAACGCCAGCAGGCGCGCCGATTACAGAACCTATTACGATGATGAAACCCGCGAGATCGTGGCGCAGTGGTTTCGTGAAGATATCGAGGCGTTCGGCTATCACTTCTAAGCACGGCCGTATTCATCGGGCCGTTATCAGCCAGGTACTCCAGTATTAATTCAAAAGGCTTTTTAACGCGGCAGGAATATCGAAAGCGGAAAAAAGCAACGCGGAGGAAATAACAAGGATATTAGCAGGAAGGTCTCAGCGGACCTCGTGTGAACGCCGCCTGTGAGTCACCCAAAAAGCATAAAGCCCGAAACCGACGGCTATACCCAGGATATTGACGCCGATATCGAGCAGACTCGAATCACGGGAGGGAATAAAGATCTGCACGACCTCCATCAACACCCCGAAAGCCACGGCCACCAGGGGCGCGAGGTATTTATTCCGGCGTGAAAAAACACCGGACAGGGAAAGGCTGAGCAGGGCGTAACACAATAAATGCCCGAGGTTTGGGCTGCCGCGCAAAGTCGCCGAGAGTTGCGACCTGCTGATGGATAAAAACTCGGTCACCATGGTGTAAATCTGGCTGAAGGTCTCGGTGCTGGTGCAACTGGCAACGCTTATGACCAAGAGCATGCTGACGGAAGCGGCACAACTGAACAGGAACCAGGCCCTGGCCTGTTGCTGCCCCAGCAATTGAAAATGATCAGGCATTGTCAATCAGCCACTCCACGATGCGTTCCGCGGTTTTGCCATCCCACTTGTCAGGGACGCACATGCCAAAATGCTGTTTTTATAGTTGCCTGCCAAAACGTTCTTACCCTGCTTAATGGTAAACGACCGTTCCTTATTATGCCGCAATGTAATACCTGTAATACAAGGAACATTAGGCACCGCAACTTCTTCCTGCAAACTGCCGCCATCAATCGTCACCATGCTTGCATTCTGGTTGAGAGGTAGAAACTCTAGGTAGTCCAAAGGCTCCGTGACGAGTACACCTTTGCGCAAAGAGCGTCTATGAGCAACAGTCGAAACCATTATTGATCAGGCTTTCCCATTGTTTTTTTACCGTGCAGATAAAGAGGTGTTGGAGGTGAGTGCTATGCCCGCTGTCGGTTCCCGACTGGGCAGCGGTCCGGGCTCTTTTGGACACGGTGCTCCCACTTTAAGCTGACGGAACGGTTAATACCGAATACACTCTTTCACCGAGTAACCGGAGATGAGGAGACGGGACCTGGCATGGGCGCAGTAAACACAGTGGATCCGGCGCGCATACGCGCGGCCTGGGAGGGACGCGTTTCGGGTTGCCTGTTGGGAAAACCGGTCGAGGTGCTCTCATTCCAGCAGGGCCGGGCCGGGCTCGAGTCCTATCTGCGGCAGGCGGATGCGCTGCCATTGCGCGGCTACGTTCCGCTTATCGAGGGTACGCTGGTCGATCGCCTCGGGCGCGCCTGTTGTCGCGGACACATGGTCCGCGCCGAACCGGACGACGACATCAACTACACGGTGCTGGCCCTGCTGCTGCTCGAAGATAAGGGTCCCGCCTTCGATACGGCCGATGTGGCGCGCGCCTGGCTGCGACTGGTGCCGGCGGGCACCACGTGGACGGCTGAGCGTGACGCTTACCGCACGCTGCTCAACAGGATGGCGGATGAATTCGTCAACGGGGCCGACGCCGGCTTCGATCTCGCTGAGTGTTCGGATAATGAATACAACGACTGGATCGGCGCGCAGATCCGCGCGGATCTGTACGGCTGGGTGTGCCCGGGCCGCCCTGCACTGGCGACGGAACTGGCGAGGCGCGATGCGTCTTTGTCACACCGGGGCGAAGGCATATATGGCGCCGCATATGTCGCCGCGCTCGGCGCTGCGATCCCCTCTTCCGACAGCCTCGATGCCGCCATCGACCTTGCGCTCGAACAAATACCCGGCGATAGCAAAGCGGCAGCGGCCGTGCGCCTTGGGCGCGAACTGGCGGGCCGGGCCGATGCCGTCGAGCGTTTGCACAAACATTATGAAGACTTGCCGCCGGTGCATACCGTCAATAATCTTGCCGTCGTTGTCTGGGCGCTGTGCTCCGCGGGCGGTGACTTTGGCGCGGCCATCGGCAATGCGGTCATGGCCGGATGGGATACCGACTGCAACGGCGCGACCGTCGGCGGCCTGTTTGGCCTCACCGGCGTAGCGGTGCCACCGGCCTGGACGGACCCATGGGCCGGCCGCATCGGCGTAAGCCTCGCCGGTTATGCCGAGTTACAACTCGACGATGTCGTGGCGCGGACCGTCGCCATCGCGCGCTCGATATAAATCAACCTGTCGTTAACAACTGATGGAACGTGAAAATATGAAATTCAAATTTACGCTATATTGCCTGCCCGCATTATTGCTGCTGGCCACCCATGTAACAGCGGAACCCACTCACGCCGAAGGCCGCACCGAATACCGCGCACCGAAGGCGAGCGTGGCCCCGGTGATCGATGGCGTAGCAGATGATGAAGCCTGGCAGCAGGCCAGGTGGCAGGACCTGAACCAGACCTGGCTCGGGCCCGAGTACACCGACGAGGATTTCCAGGGC
>DATCZY010000007.1:0-2702 GCA_036525655.1 Lysobacterales bacterium
GGTCGCGGCCACAATGATACCGGCAACATCTTCTTTGCGGGCGGAATTCTCCATCGCATCGACTATCAGATCAGCGTAAACAGCCGGCAATATACCCGAACGCATCCGCGTATCCCTTAATAAGGGTCGTGCGGTTTCGTAATCGCCAACGTAGATTTCCGCCAGCGCCATGTAATAATCACGGTAGGAAAAATATTGCAGGTCCGACAATATCTTGATCGCCTCCAACGGTCTACCTGAATAGACAAGCGCGTCCGCGAGGCCCCAGGCAATGTGTTCGTTAAGGGGGTCGTGTTCGTATTCCTTCGATAATGAATCGATCAGTTCCTCAAAGTAACCCAGGCGGATATGCAGCATGGCCTCCCAGAAAACAATATTGGAATCGCTGCCGCCAATGGTTCTTATCCGGTCAAACAACTCGGCCGCCTGTTCCAGATCTCCACGCATTGAGTAAACCGAAGCCAGCGCGCCCAACGCGTCTGTCGAGTCAGGGCTGATCTCCAGGGCAAATTTCGCGCTTGCCTCAGCCTTCTCCAAATAGACCTCTTTTTCCAGCGTGGGGTCATAAGACGTCAGCAACCAGTAAACGGTCGCGACACCCGCATGTGCACGCGCGAACTTGGGGTCCTGGGCAATGGCTGCATTGAAATAATCAAGCGCGTCATACAGGCCCCTGGTGCGTAAATGGATGCGGTCATTCAATAGATCCCGGCCTTTAAGGTACAACTTGAAAGCCTCCATATCGGCTGTCATCGATTTGGCGGAATCCGGCCTGCCGCTTTCATCCAGGGTCAGCTTGAGTGTTTGTGCGATGTTGAAAGCTATATCATCCTGGACTGCGAAGACCTCATCAAATGCGCGATCATAATTTTGGGACCAGATGTGATACCCGGTGCTTGCATCAATCAACTGTGCCGTCACGCGAATCCGCTCGTCCGAATACTGGATGCTTCCTTCCAGAATAGTGCTGACCCGCAACCTTGAAGCAATTTCCGACAAGGTGGCAGAAGTCGTACTGAGCGCGAACGAGGATGTGCGCGCCACGACATCCAAACCCTCCATTCCCGCCAACAGGTTAATCACGTCCTCGGCAATGCCTTCACCAAGATAGTGGTGCACCTGATTATCACTCAAATCGACGAACGGCATGACGGCAATGGACCTTTGGCTGTACAAGGGCGCCATCGCCTGATATTCACCCGCCGGTTTACTTTCAGCAACCGGCTGCAGCGCATCTTTTGAGGGCTCATTAAACCCCTTGTAAAGGACCAGGACCGCAACCAAACCGAGCAACCAAAAAGCAACCGTGCGGATCGTGTCTGCACTTCGCCGGTACCAAGCTTCCGCAGCTTGCGGTTTTTTTACCTCTTCGGCCGTCTCTCCGGGAAGGCTTTCGAGACGTTCAACCTGGGCGACCAACCGATACCCCGTGCCACGAATGACGGCGATATAGGGGTCCTCTCCCAGGTTTTCGCTGAGCGCTTTGCGTAGCAAAAGCACACGCTTGTTAACGGTGCCACGGTCGACAACCAAACCCTCCCAGACTTCCTCTTCCAATTGCCGGGTGGTCACAACATTGGGTGCGTGCCGGGCAAGTGAGAGCAACAACTTAAAAGAAAGTTTTGGTACCTGTAAGACCGTCCCGTTGCGGGTTACTTCCTGCGTTCCGGCATCCAGTAACAGGTCTCCGATGCGATAGCATTCAAAGCCCACTGAAATTCATTCCCATATTTTAAGGTCAATGGTTATTAAAGTAGCTAATCCTACCCTATCTGCAAACGTTCCGTAAAACTTCTGTCAATATTCCGCCTGGCCAATGTCTTTATCCGTCGAACTTAACTATATTGATTAAGTGCACTTGGGGCTGTACCGGCATGTGCTCTGCGGTATCCGGGTATTACTGGTGATTACGGTGTTGTGAAACTGTACCAAATGGAATTAAACCATGTGGTTTGTCCTCCGAAACTAGCACAGGTTTATTTTGTTACAGATACTTCTCCGTAAACCCTGTTTACGGCAAGAGGACTGCACTTGCGGTTGGCGGTTGGAGAGCAATAATTAACCAACTGTGTAAACCAAGTTCATATAATAAAAATAACAAGCTAGACTGGGATAACTGCGGTTTTCCGCAGTTATCCCAAATTTTTAGAGCGCTATTTCCACCCCGGTTCCCCTCAACCGGTTTAACCCCCCCCTAAACCGGCTTGCACGGGAACCGGGTTTTAAATACCCGGTTCTTTGCGGTATATGGGCCGGAAAGTAAAGTGATCCATTCAGCATCCCGTTGTTTATCGGTTTATAATTCCCGCCTTCGAAACCAGCCAAGCAACTGATGTGAAAAACAACAAGACCCGACTAACGATAATTTTCCTGGTTTTACTGCTTCTTGGTGCCTGCGCATCGGTCATGCAATCGGCAACCAACGATATGGCCGCCAATCTCGGTTCGGCGATCATGAACCAAGATGACCCGGAGACTGTCCGCGACGGCGCACCGGCCTACCTGTTGTTACTCGACAGCTTTATTGAAGGATCACCAAACAACTCGACCATGCTGGCGGCAGCGGCTGAACTGTATGCCGCCTACGGTGTCATCTTCGTTGAAGAACCACAACGCGCGAACCGTCTGACCGATCGCGCACTTTCATATGGTCAGCAATCCCTGTGCGCCAGCAATAAGTTGGCCTGCGGAATACAGAACCT
>DATCZY010000008.1:0-4177 GCA_036525655.1 Lysobacterales bacterium
ACTTCAGGCGCGCCGAACTGTAAAGGTACCAGGAGTAACTTGCTCCCCGCGAACAACCCCGAGGTTCGTGATTGGGCAGATCGGGCCGCGTGCGCGGATCATCGGTTTGCTGGGTTTCCCAGGTGACCAGGCCGCCCTTGACGTATATCTTCCAGCTACACGAGCCGGTGCAGTTCACGCCGTGGGTGGAGCGTACGATCTTGTCGTGTGACCAGCGTCCGCGGTAGGCGCGCTCCCAGTCACGCGGCTCACTGGTGGTAATGCCATGCCCATCGGAAAATGTTTCTGGTTTTTCCCTGGTGAAATAGGTCAGGTTGTCGAGAAAGTGACTCATAGCTTGCTCCGGGAATCAGGGATTGTGGAATTCCGCGCCTTTGCGCAGATAGAACCACCAGTTAATCAGGATGCAGACACCGTAGAAGGCGGCAAATCCGTACAGCGCGTTTTCCGGTGTCGTCGCTTTGATCTGCTCACCGAAAACCTGCGGAATGTAAAAAGCACCGTAAGCTGCTATGGCCGATGTCCAGCCCAGCACCGGCCCGGCCTGCTCCTTGTTGAACACCTGTGAAATGGTGCGGAAGGTCGAGCCGTTGCCGATACCCGTAGCCGCGAACAGCACCAGGAACAGTAGCAGGAAGGGTACGAAATACTGTTCGGGAGTGGCCGACGCATAGGCTACCTTGAGGTAATAGGCCACGCCCAGTGCGCTGAAAAGCATCACGAACGAGATGATCTGCGTCACCTTGGCGCCACCGATCTTGTCGGAGATCATGCCGCCCACCGGCCGGATTAATGCACCGATGAAGGCGCCCATCCATGCGTACATCAGGGCAGACGGGCCGTTGGGATTGACCAGGTCATGCGTCATGACGCCATCGACCATGACGTGCTGGTAACCAAACACCACCTTGATCGCCAGGGCGAAGGCGGCGGCGTAGCCGATAAACGAACCGAAGGTCATGGTGTAGATGATGGTCATGACCCAGGTGTGGGTGTTTTTGAATATCTGGTATTGGCGTTTCAGATTGCTGCCGACTTCGCCGGGGATCAGTTTGAGCAAACCGACGGTCGCAATGACAACCAGCAGCAGGACAATTTCCTTGGGTACGTTGAACCCGGAGCCATTGGTTTCCACCGGCATCATCAGCCACAGGCCGCTTCCGGCAGTAACCAGCGCAATCAGCAGCATGAAGCTGATCACCGCAAACGAGGTGAGTGGATTGCCGATATGTGGCGAGACGTGCTCGTCGCGTATGTTATTCATACCCAGCCAACCGGCAAAGGCCAGCGGGATCAGGAACAGCAGCCAGACGAAACCGGCGTTCTGCAGATAGGTTTCGGTACCCGCGGGAATCTTGCCGATCAGGGTGCCACTGGCTGTCTGCAGGGTCATCGAATCACCACCAAACAAGCCAAATGTCATGCTCAGCGGCACCAGGATCTGCATCGTTGTGACGCCGAAATTACCCAGGCCGGCATTCAGCCCGAGCGCCAGACCCTGTTGCTTCTTGGGATAGAAAAAACTGATGTTGGACATGGAGGAGGCAAAGTTGCCGCCGCCGAAACCGGACAACAATGCCAGCAACTGGAATTGCCACAGCGGTGTATTCGGGTCCTGTAACGCCATACCGGTCCCGGCTGCCGGTATCATCAACAGCGCGGTGGTGAAAAAGATGGTATTACGGCCGCCTGCGATGCGTATGAAGAAGGTGCTGGGAATGCGCAGGGTCGCGCCCGACAGACCGGCGATAGCGGCCAATGAGAACAACTCGGGTTTTGTATAGGGAAACCCAAGGTTGAGCATCTGTACCGTGATGATGCCCCAGTACAACCAGACTGCGAAGCCGCATAACAGGCTGGGAATGGAAATCCACAGGTTTCGGGTGGCAATGGCTTTACCCGTTGCTGCCCATTCCTGTTCGTCCTCCGGATTCCAATGTTGAATATCTTTAGCCATAAGATTCTCCTGACCCTGTTTATAATTTCAGTGTGTGCGGATCTTTTGGTCCTAAAAGAACTCGCGACTTTTCAAACCCCGTGCAACACGGTCCCTCAATCGCACTTCACCTCTGCGTTTTTGCGCTTGTACCACCACCAGGTTGCAAACACGCAACTCAGGTAAAACCCGCTGAATACACTGATGGCGAGATGGGCAGAGCCAGTCGCCTGGATGGAGGTTGCGACAAATGCCGGTATGAAGAACAAACCCAGGGCGGCGATGGCGCTGGTAAAGCCCAGCGCGACCGATGCTTCAACGGCGCCGGCTGCCCTGGCCGCCTCCTGTGCCGCCTGATCCTTACCCTCGGCCGCCCATTCATGCAGTTTGCGGAACACCGACGGCACCACGTGGAACACCGACCCGTTGCCTATACCCGCGGTGATAAACAACAGCATGAAGGCCATGAAGAAACCGTTGACATCACTGCTGCCGTCGGCCGATGGCAGGGTTAACAATACCCAGACACCTGCGAGGAACATGACCGCGAAATTCCAGAAGGTAACCTTGGCGCCACCGATCCGGTCCGACAACCAGCCGCCGAGCGGTCTGATCAGGGCACCCGCCAACGGCCCGACAAACGCCCACTTCAAGGCGTCGGACTCCGGGAACAAAATGGCCAACAGGATCGGGAAGGCCGCAGCGAACCCGATAAATGAGCCGAAGGTTCCGGTGTAGAGCCAGCCCAGTATCCAGGCATGCTTGCGGCCGAAGATGGCGGTTTTCTCGGCGTAGGTTTCCTGCACACCACGCAGGTTGTTCAGACCAAAAGCCGCCGCACAGGTCGCGAGCAGAATGAACGGAATCCATATCAGGGCGGCGTTCTGCAACCAGACATCGCTGGTGACACCACCGAGTTGGTAGGTCTGCGGCAGACCGCCTTTGAAGGCCAGCGCGCCGCTGAAGATCACCATGGGGACGACCGCCTGCATGATACCGACACCGAGGTTACCGGCACCGGCATTCCAGCCCAGCGCCGTACCCAACTGTTTCTTCGGGAAGAAAAAGCTGATGTGGGCCATGCTGGCGGAAAAATTGCCGCCGCCAAGACCACATAACAGCGCGATGAAGACGAACACCACGTAACTGGTGTTGGGGTTTTGTACAGCCACGGCCATCCACAAGGTCGGCACCAGCAGGGTCAGCGTGCTGAAAATCGTAAAATTACGACCGCCGAAAATAGGTACGACAAATGAGTAGAGAAGCCTGAACGCGGCACCGGAAAGACCCGGCGTAGCAGCCAGCCAGAAGAGTTCCCCGGTGGTGAATTGGAAGCCGATACGCGGCAGTTCAACCACCACCACACTCCACAGCACCCAAACGGCAAAAGACAACAACAGTGGTGGCATGGAAAAGACCAGGTTGCGCAGGGCGATGGCCCTACCGCCTTTCTTCCAGAATTCCGCGTCGTCCGGACGCCAGTTGCTTATCCAGCGACCGGCGGTGGCCAGCGGACGCGCCAGTTCTTCCTGGACCATCTGCTCGCGCAGATCGGGTTTTCTGGCCAGGACTTCTTCACGTTCGCCGCGTTCGGCCAGCCAGGTCCAGATCATCACACCTGCGAGCACGCCGAACATCAGCATGAATGTCGTGCTGCGAACGCCGGTTGCATCGACCGCGATACCGAACATGATCGGCAGGGTAAAGCCACCGAGTCCGCCGATTACACCGACCAGGCCGCCGACCGGACCCATGTTACCCGCATAGTGATCCGCGAGGCTGCGGTAGACGCTGGCCTTGCCGATACCCTGGGCGATACCGACGATAAACGCCAGTGCCGTAAACACCGTAACCCCGGTTGCGATGTTGAAGGTCAGATCTTCGCTGATCCTGTGAATAGTGACCGACGTCGGCGGATAGGACATGAAGAACAGGCAGATGATACATATCCAGAACACCCACCAGGTCACGGTGTCGCCCCCAAACTTGTCGGAGATCCAGCCGCCGAGGGCGCGGATGACGCCCGACGGCAGCACGAAGATCAGTGAAATCAACGCTGCCTGTTTCAGGCTCAGGCCATATTCCGCCATGTAGTATTTTGGCAACCAGAGGGAAAGCGCGACAAAACCGCCAAACACGAAATAGTAGGCAAGCCCATAGCGCCACACGCGTGTCTCCGTTAGCGCCTTGAATTGTTGTCCGAGGGAAGGGAAACTGCTGTTTTTCTGACGTTCCTCATAC
>DATCZY010000009.1:0-3403 GCA_036525655.1 Lysobacterales bacterium
GATTACATCGTGCGCGATCCAAAAGCCGTTTATGCCCAGAGCTGCAACTGGTCGCCAACCGAGGCCGAGGGGTTTATCAAGTTGACCGGTCAGAGTTCCACCACGGCGATGCGGGTCAGGAAAAAAGCCTGATGGGGTTAAGCCGCGTACTGAGCAATCTCGAAGCCCTGATTGCTTTCGATACGCAAAATCCGCCGCGTTCGTTGAGCGCGAACGCGCCAATTTTCAGTTGGATCAAAGATGTCCTGGGGGCTGGTTTTAATATAGAAGTAACCGATCATGGTTTGGGCAGGATCAGCATGCTGGCGGTGCGGGGCAACCCGCACCTGTTGTTTAACGTGCACTTGGACACGGTTCCCGTGATCGAGGGCTCGCGGTTTCCGGCGCTCGAAATGAGGCTGGAGCATGACCGGGTTTACGGGCGCGGCAGTTGCGATATCAAGGGTGCGGCGGCCTGCCTGCTGGAAGTCGCAGGTAGCACCGATCAGCCCCTGGCCCTGTTGTTCACCACCGACGAGGAAGGCGCCAGCGGTGTCTGCGTGGATGAGTTTGTCCGCTCCGCCCAAAGCAGGGTTTTCAAACAGGTGGTTGTGGCCGAGCCAACCGAGTGCCTGGCTATTTTGAGCCACCGCGGTTACCTGTCGGTAAAAGGCGAGTTTATCGGCGTGTCCGGTCATTCGTCCGAGCGACGCGCGCTCAAGGATAACGCCCTGCACAAGCTTTCGAACTGGGTGGCGTCGGCTGTCTCCCATGCCGGGAAAATGGAGGCCGAGGGCCGCCGTCCCTGTTTTAATGTCGGCGAAGTACATGGTGGTATCAAGTCGAATGTGATTGCCGATCATGCAAGGCTGCACTGGAGTGCCCGACTGTCTCCCGGTGACGGTAACGACGAGTTTCTGAATTCTATGCTGGCCCTGACCGATGGTGGCTCGGCTTCCTGGCAGGTGCCGTTCTCCGGTCCGCCACTGCCAACCGATGGTCAGGATACCTCGCAGGCGCAGGCATTTGTCGACCGCCACGGTATCGAAGCGGGTCCGGCCGTTAATTTCTGGACCGAAGCGTCATTGTTTGCGCAGGCGGGTATACCCGCCATCGTGTTGGGGCCGGGTAATATCGCCCAGGCACACGTCGTTGATGAATGGGTCAGTCTCGAGCAATTGGAGCGGGCTCTTGAAATATATACAAAGTTGGTAGATAGCCATGACTGATATACGCCAGTTAGTCCAGGAATTGCTCGCACAGCTGGGTTCCAGCCGTGAAGCGCAGCAATATCTGAAGGAATATTCCGGTACCAACCAGGCGCGATTTGCGGTGGTGAAGGTTGGCGGCGGCATTTTACGCGATCACCTGGATGAGCTGACATCGGCACTGGCGTTTTTGCATCGGCTGGGTTTGATCCCGGTGGTATTGCATGGCGCGGGGCCGCAACTGGACCAGGCGCTGGCCGATGCCGGCATTGAAACGGAGCGCCGCGAGGGTTTGCGCGTGACCAGCGATGCCGTCATGTCGGTGGCCCGGCCCTTGATGTACCGGGAGAACCTGCGCTTGGTAGAGGCGCTGGAGGCAAAGGGTATCCGCGCCAGGGGCATTCAGCATGGCGTGTTCCAGTGCTCCTATCTGGATCAGGAAAACCTTGGCCTGGTAGGTGAGGTCGAACAGGTCGAGTTGGATTCAATAGAAAGCGCGGTCCGCAGCGGGGCGGTTCCGGTATTGACCTGCCTGGGCGAATCGCCGTCTGGACAGGTGCTGAATATCAACGCCGATATCGCCACCCGCGAACTGGTATGGAAGTTGCGCCCGCACAAGGTGATTTTCCTGTCACCCACCGGCGGTCTGCTCGATCGCCAGGACCGCATCATTTCGGCCGTCAGCCTGACCAACGACTACGATGCATTGATGAAGCAGCCGTGGGTGCATTCCGGTATGCGGCTGAAACTTCAGCAGATCAATGAAATGCTGCAGAGACTGCCGGATGACACTTCGGTTTCCATCACTTCCGCCGCGAACCTGACTCGCGAACTTTTCACTTACCGCGGTGCCGGTACCCTGGTCAGAAAGGGTGAGGCCATCAACGTGTTCAAGGACCCGGATGCCGAAACGCTGGCGACCGTCAAGAACCTGGTCGAGAAGTCGTTTAACCGGACCCTGCGTGACGACTGGTTCGAAAACCTGGATAACCCGCTGGTGTTGTTGTCGGAAACAGGCCGGGCGGCGGCCATCATGACCGCGGGCGTCGATGGGATACCGTATCTGGATAAGTTCACTGTGACTTCCGAGGCCCAGGGCGAAGGCCTGGGTGCGGCGATATGGCAGGTGGTCCGGGCGCGTTACCCGGCCTTGTACTGGCGTTCGCGTAACAACAACCCGATCACGCCGTGGTATTTCCAGCAGGCGGATAGCAGCAACCGCTCAGCAGGATGGGTGGTGTTTACGATTGGTGTGGAAGAACCCGCCCAACGGCAGAAATGCGTCGAGGATTCACTCGCGCGAGATTCGGGCTGGGTTGCAGAATGAGCGCTCCGCGCACGATTAACCTGATTGGCGGGCGCGGTTACACGGGCTCCGAACTGTTGCGACTGATAGCAGGGCACCCGCAGATGGAATTGGGTATCGCCAGTTCGCGCAGTGACGCCGGTCAGACGTTATCGTCCATCTGTGCCGACTGGCCGGAAGACGGCAGGACTTTCACACAGCTGGAACCCGAAGGTGTTGCAGCACACCCGGCCGACGCTTGGGTGCTGGCGTTGCCCAATGGATTTGCCGGTCGCTGGGTAGAAGCCATTCGTGACCGGTTCCCCGGCAGCGTGATCCTGGATCTGAGTGCGGATTACCGTTTTGATTCGCAATGGACCTACGGCTTACCCGAGTGCTACCGTGATGAAATCCGCAATTCGCACCAGATCGCCAACCCCGGTTGTTATGCCACCGGCGCCCAACTCGGACTATTGCCACTGGTAGACCAGCTGCGGTCGGACCCGCTTGTTTTCGGGGTGTCCGGGTACAGCGGCGCCGGCAAGACGCCATCTCCCCGTAATGACCCGGAAATGTTAAGGGACAACCTGATCCCCTATGCCCTGAGCGGGCACATGCACGAAAAAGAAATCAGCCACCAGTTACACACTGCGGTCAGGTTTATGCCGCACGTGGCGGCTTTTTTTCGTGGCATTTCACTCACCATAGCTTTCGAGTTGGACCACCCGGTATCGCCAGGCGAACTGGAAAGTCTTTTCCGGGAGGCGTATGCGGGTGAAAAAAGAATAAGGGTAAGCAGCGAAGTCCCGCTGATCGCGGCCGTCCGCAACACGGCCGATGTCCACGTTGGCGGTTTTAACATCGATGCAAGAAACCCCGCACAGGGCGGCCTGGTAGTGGTGCTGGATAATCTGCTCAAGGGCGCGGCATC
>DATCZY010000010.1:0-18920 GCA_036525655.1 Lysobacterales bacterium
AGGGGCTGGTGAGGTCTGATGTATGTCAGCAGGCGGGTAAATTATGATAGGAGAATGATACGTTGATTCCCGCGAGTGAGGGCAGTAACCAGGGGCTGTTTATTGCACAGATCATGTTAGTTCCAACCGGCCCCTATGACAATTTACAGATTACAATGAATAAGAAAAGGCACAAAATAGCGCTATACCCATCGAAAATGTATAGGGCTTCGGTGGAGCGAGAATTTTATTAGAATGAACCTGTATTATTAATAACGGGTCTCCGGCAGCGTTAATGTGGCACGAAAGCACTTGGCTGCTGATTGATATTGAAAAAACCGAAAGGGAAAAATGCTGACACCATTTCGAGTCCTGATCATTGGCGATCCCGGCACAGCAACATCGCTTTTCGAGAAGCAGCTGTGCAAGCGCTGGCCTGTCCTGGGGTTGGAGCGGGTGGAGCGCATGGACGATCTGCACTCGGCGTTGGGAGAACAAAGCTGGGACTGTTGTCTTTGTGACCTGCCCGTTGCCGGTATTGATGCGCTCGAAGCATTGGGTGTTTTAAAGCAAGCGGCCCCCGAAGTACCGTTTCTGATTATTTCGGAAATCGCCAATTATGAAAACGTAACCAGCCTGCTGAAGAACGGGGCCGATGATTTTGTCCCAAGAGAACGGCTCGAACACCTCGGCCCGGCTATCGAAAAGTCCTTCATGGGCGTCAAGAGCAACGGCGAAGCCGGGGATGAGCCCGGGGAGAACAGCGAACGCCTCAGGCAGGCCCAGTGGCGCGAATTGATCAATGAACTGCCTGACCTGGTCTGGTTGAAAGATCTGCAAGGCGCGTATATCGCCTGCAACAAAAGGTTTGAGCGCTATATTGGTTATCGTGAAGATGAAATTATCGGCAAAACCAATTATGACTTCATGGATAAGCAACTGGCGGATATCGATTTCGAGCAGGACGAGGAGGTCATAAAAAGCGGCGTACGCTGCGTCAGCGAAGAAGAAGTATGTTTTGCCGATGACGGACACGTAGAGAAAGTTGAAGCCATCAAGATGCCCGTGTACAGGCCCGATGGTGAACCCATGGGTTTATTGGGTGTTGGCCGCGATATTACCCAGCGCAAGCTGAACGATGAACTCATGCTGCTGCAGACACGCCGTGCTGAAGCAATCCAGAAATTGTCTTTGATAGCCGAAAAGAACGATGTCATCGCTTTTGTGAAAGCCGGGCTGGACCTGCTCGAGGACCTCACTTACAGCTGTATCTCCTTTTTGCATTTTTACGTCAGCGAAGAGATAAAAGCCGAGTTAACCGTCTGGTCGGAACGCACCCTGGACGATTATTTTGAGGATTCCGACGAATCACGCTTTCCGCTCGACAAGAAGGGCATCTGCGCGGAAGCACAACGCCGGCTCGAAGTTGTCATGTTCAACGATGATGTCGAGCAGACATATCAGCACGGGTTGCCGGAGGGAAACACCCCGCTGAAACGTCTGATCTGCGTACCGGTTATCGACGATGGCCAGGTCATACTTGTCGTAGGTATCGGCAACCGGGACAGCGACTATACCGTTCTGGAGAAAGAAACCGTACAACTGATTGCCAACGAAATGTGGCGTATTTTCCAACGTCGTCGTCTTGAGAGCAGATCGGCGCGCTTCAGCCGGATCCTCGAAAACAGCCTCAATGAAATTCTCATTTTTGATGCCCGGACATTACGTTTTATCGATGTCAACAAAGTGGCCAAATTTAATTTGGACTATTCAATAGACGAGTTGCGCGGAATGACACCGGTGGATATCCAGCCGCAATTCTCAATCGGGTCCTTTACTAAAACGATAGAACCTCTGCGTAACGGTCTGCAGCCCGAACTGATCTTCACAACCGTGCATCGACGCAAGGACCAGACCATGTACCCGGTTGAAATCCACCTTCAGTACATGGATGAGAGTCCACCTGTTTTCGTGGCGTTCGCAAGGGACATCGATGACCGTTTGCGAATGGAGAGTGAATTGCGCAAGTTGGCGCAGGCGGTTGAGCAAAGCCCGGGGAGTATCGTCATCACCAATCTCAAGGCTGAGATCGAGTATGTCAACGAGGCCTTTTTAGAGGCGACGGGTTACAGCCGACCGGAAGTCATTGGCAAGAATCCCAGCATTTTGCACTCCGGCAACACCCCGCCTGAAACCTTCAGGTCATTGTGGAGTGCGTTAAGCAGGGGCCAGGCCTGGCAGGGTGAGTTTTTCAACCAGGACAAGCACGGCAAGGAGTACATCGAGCACGCAATTATCGCCCCGATTCGCAACCCGAACGGAAGGGTGACGCACTACGTGGCGGTCAAGGACGATATCACGGAGAAAAAGCAACTGACGCAGGAACTCGACGCGCACCGCCATCACCTCGAGGACCTGGTGGCGGAACGCACCATCCAACTTGCCGAGGCCAGGGAAAGGGCCGAGACAGCCAACAAGGCCAAGAGTGTCTTCCTTGCCAATATGAGCCACGAAATCCGTACCCCGATGAACGCGATTATCGGGCTCACACATCTGTTGCAGAGGGACAAGCCAAGAGAGGATCAGGCCGTTCGTTTGACAAAGATAGAATCCTCGGCCGGGCACCTGTTGGAGATTATCAATGACATCCTCGATCTTTCGAAGATTGAAGCCGGAAAGCTGACCCTGGAAATATCTAACTTCAACCTCGGCGAGATCTTCGACCATATCCAGTCACTGTTCCGCGAAGAACTCATGGCCAAGGGACTGAGTATTCACGCCGATATGGGTGACACGCCGGTTTGGCTCAAGGGTGATGCAACCCGCTTGCGCCAGGCCTTGTTCAATTATGTTGGAAATGCGATCAAGTTCACCGAGCAGGGCACACTTCATCTGCGTGCCAGGAAACTGCAAGAGAACGATCGCGAAGTGCTGGTGCGTTTCGAAGTACAGGACACCGGCATTGGCGTTGCCGCAGAAACGCTGCCCAACCTGTTTGATGCGTTTGAGCAGGGTGACGCTTCCACCACGCGTGTCCACGGTGGTACCGGACTGGGTTTGGCTATTACCCGGCGTCTGGTTCTCATGATGGGCGGTGAGGTTGGGGTTGAAAGCGAGTTGGACCATGGCAGCACATTCTGGTTTACAGCCCGGTTGGGCCGTGGCCAGGACCAGATTTTCGTCGAGTCATCCGCCCTCGATGAGGATGTCGAGCGGCAATTGCGGGAAAGGTACAAAGGTTCGCGGATATTGCTGGCCGAAGATAATGCCATCAACAGGGAAGTAGCGGTCGCGTTGTTATCGAGTGTGGGCCTGGTCGTAGAACCGGCGGAAAACGGACGGGTGGCGGTGACAAAAGCGCGCGAGAACGACTATGACCTGATCCTGATGGATATACAGATGCCCGAAGTGGATGGTCTGGAGGCCACGCGTCTGATCCGTTCCACGGTGAGTCCGAGGGGCCTCAACGTAGAGACCCCCATACTGGCATTAACGGCCAATGTCTTCAGAGAAGACCGCGAGGCATGTACGCGGGCGGGGATAGAGGATTTTATTGCAAAACCGGTGGAGCCGAGTGATCTGTTTGCAACCATCATCAAATGGTTGCCAGGTCCGCAAAAAACCCCGAAAACAAAATCGCTGAAAGGGGCATCGGCTATAAATAGTTACCACAGCCCTGCGTTATCCCGCCGGGATGAACAAAAGACCTGCCCGGAGACAGTGGTCGATCCCGCGGCCCTCAACCACATCTTCGCGGACGATCGCGTGGCAAAACAGGATTTATTGCAAAAATTCGTTTCGCAGATGGATGACGTTTTTGTTGAATTTGAAACGGCATTAAAACAACGTGATGTTGAACGGGTCAGATTTCACAGTCACAAGCTCAAATCATCGGCGCGTATGATCGGGGCAAATTTGCTGGCTGATCTGTGCTTTGCCATGGAGACGGCTGCGCGCGATACCAACTGGGCCGAGATCAATGAGGTAGCCGGTGATCTCAAACCGGCTGCCGATTCTGTCAAGGATTACGTTAAGACGTTCTAGTGGTTCTTTATCGGGCGAGTGCCATTCATGACTTGCCGATCCGTAACAGCCATTTTCGAAGTTCCTCCAGAACCAGCACGGAACTGGCAACCAGTGTAGCCAGGAACCAATCGCCGGCCGTGAGTTTTTCAACATCGAAGATCGCATGTGCCGGTGTCCATTGCACGGCCAGCACCTGCAGGACAACCACGCCGATCAGGGCCAGCCACAGCGTGCGATTACGGAAGAAATTCGCGTTGAAGGTGCTTCTCCTTGCCACCCTTGCATTGAAGGCATTGAACACCTGGAATAAAACAAAGGTGGTGAAAGCCAGGCTTTGCGCATGCGTTTCCGTGCCGGTTTCGAGACCCCACCACAACATACCTACCGTGCCCACCATCATGATCAGCCCGTATCCGACCAACTTGCCTAAAAGCGGCAGCTTCAGGATTCTGTCGGTGGCCTTGCGTGGCCGGTCGGACATAATGTCAGGTTGCGCAGGGTCCACACCCAGCGCCATGGCGGGCGGTCCGTCCATGATGATGTTCACCCACAACAACTGAATGGGCGTAAAAGGCAATGGAAGACCCATGAAGGGCGCTACTAAAACTGTCAAAATGGCGCCGATATTCGTCGACAACTGAAAGCGTACGAACTTGACGATATTGTCATAGATCGTGCGTCCTTCCTTGACCGCTTTGACAATGGTGGCGAAATTATCATCGGTCAGCACCATGGTCGCCGCTTCCCTGGCCACATCGGTGCCGGTGAGTCCCATGGCGACACCGATATCGGCGATTTTGAGTGCCGGCGCATCATTCACACCGTCTCCGGTCATCGCGGTGACGTGACCGCGCGATTTGAGCGCAAGCACGATGCGGACTTTCTGCTCCGGGGTGGCGCGGGTGAAAACTCCCATGTCGTCAATTTCCGCGGCCAATTGCATATCGCTCATGGCATCGAGTTCGGCGTTGGTCACAACCCTGCCGACAATACCCAGTTCCCGAGCGATCGCAGCGGCCGTGATCTTCTGGTCCCCGGTGATCATTTTGATCGAGATGCCCGCTTTATGGCACAAAGCAATGGCTTCACGGGCTTCGGGTCTGGGCGGATCCATCAGACCCACCAGGCCGGTAAACACGAGATCCTTCACGTATTTGAACAGGTCGCCGTTGGGCTCAAAATTCCTGACCGGTAAATCGGTCCAGGCGACAGCCAGCACCCGCAGGCCGGTGTTCGCCATCCGCTCATTGGCATGTTCTATTTGTTCGAGTTGCGAGGCGTCAAGCGCCTGGTCACCGTTTTCACCGGATACCATGCTGCAGCTGTTGAGCAGAATATCCGGGGCGCCCTTGACCATGATGCGCACACGTTCACCGTCCAGGTGAAAGGTAGCCTGGTACTTGTGTCCGGTATCAAATGGGATCTCTGCAATACGCGGGTGATGGTGCTGCAGTTTTACAAGGTCAAATCCCCCTTTGATCGCGACGGTCAGTAAAGCGCCGTCCATCGGGTCGCCGATGACCTTACCGGAGCGTAATTCGGAGTCGTTGCAAAGAATGATCGGCATCAGCAAGGGCTCGAGGTCCGGTACCTCGGAATTGTCACAGGTAATTTTGCCCTCGGTCCCGTAACCCTCTCCGCTGACCTGAAGGTGCCGGCCCCTGGTATAAAGCTGACGCGCGGTCATCTGGTTGAGGGTCAGCGTACCGGTTTTATCCGAGCATATCACCGAGGTGCAACCGAGGGTTTCAACGGCGGCCAGACGTTTGACGATGGCCTGGTTACGCGCCATGCGCTGCAGGCCGACCGCCAGGGTCACCGTTACCACCGCGGGCAGACCTTCTGGAATTGCCGCCACGGCCAACGCAATGGCCGTCATGACCATGTTGACCCAAGGCTCACCGCGGAGCAGCCCGGCGACCAGCATGAATGCGACGACGATACCGGCAATGAGCGCAAGCCGTTTACCCAGGTGATCGAGCTGCACCTGCAATGGCGTGGCCGATTCTCCGGTCTCCACCAGCATATCCGCCAGCAAACCCAGCTCCGTCCTCATGCCGGTGGCGGTCACGACCATTTCGGCCCGGCCGCGGGTCACGATGGTGTTCATGAAAAAAAGGTTGGCGCGCTCCGCCAGCGGCACATCAACATCAGCCAGTGATTCAACGTGTTTACCAACGGTGCGGGATTCACCCGTCAAGGCGGACTCGTCCACTTCGAAGCTGTGCGCGGCGATCACACGGCCATCGGCCGGCACACGGTCGCCGGAACCAAGCAGCACGATATCCCCTGGAACGAGCGCATCGGTGGACAGTGTCATCGTTTTGCCGTCTCGGCGTACTTCCGCCGTCGGCGCGAGCATCTTTTTAAGTGCTGCGAGTGACTGCTCTGCGCGGTGTTCCTGCGAGAAGCCCAACAGGGCGTTGATCACAACCACCATCAGAATGACCACCGCATCGGTCAGGTCTCCGATCACGGCGGCAAGTACGGCTGCGCCGATGAGCACCAGGATCAGCACACCTTTAAACTGGTCGGCCAATAACATCCAGCGGCTTCGGGGACTGGCTTCTCTTAACCGGTTGGGGCCGTAATGCGCCTGGCGGGCGGCAACCTCCGCCGAACTGAGCCCGGTGGTCGGATCAACGCCAAGTCGCCGTGTCGCTTCGGTGGCACTGACCTTGTACCAGGCGTCGGCGTTGGTTTCATTTTCTGTCATCACAACGAATTGTAAGTCATCTCAAAGTGTTCTGACACTCGCAAGAGTCACTCCTGCGGACAAAATGCTATTTGGGAAAATATAGCCTATGATAAAAACCTGAGATTCAACAAAAGGACACCGTCATGTCATATCAAAAACCCGAATTTAAACCTCAGTACGAGAATTACATTGGCGGCCAATGGCTGGCCCCCGTTGATGGTGAGTACTTTGATAACAGCTCGCCCGTGGATGGAAGTCATATTGCCCGCGTACCGAAATCCAACAGCAAGGACATCGACCTGGCGGTCAAGGCTGCCGGTCAAGCGGCCGACGCCTGGGGTAAGACCTCGGCAACCGAGCGCAGCAATATCATGTTCAAGATCGCCGAGCGAATTGAGTCCAACATCGAGAGACTGGCCCTCGTGGAAAGCTGGGATAACGGCAAGGCCATCCGTGAAACCATGGCGGCCGATATCCCGCTGGCAGTAGATCACTTCCGTTATTTCGGTAGTGTCATACGTGCAGAGGCGGGCCAGGTGGCGGACCTTGACGCAGGTACCGTGTCGATGGAGGTGCATGAACCCCTGGGAGTCGTGGGCCAGATTATCCCGTGGAATTTCCCGATCTTGATGGCGACATGGAAGCTCGCTCCCGCGTTGTCTGCCGGTAATTGTGTGGTCCTGAAACCCGCGGAGCAGACACCGGTTTCCGTTTTGTTCCTGGTGGAATTGATCGCAGACCTGTTGCCGCCGGGCGTGTTGAATGTCGTTAACGGCTTTGGCCCGGAAGCGGGCAAGCCGTTGGCGACCCACCCTGACATCAAGAAAGTCGCTTTCACCGGCGAGACCACCACCGGTCGTCTGATCATGCAATACGCCTCTGAAAATATCATACCCGTGACGCTTGAACTGGGCGGCAAGTCACCGAACATCTTCTTTGAAAGCGTCATGGCCGAGGACGATAACTTTCTCGACAAGGCGATCGAGGGACTGGTGCTCTTTGCCTTTAACCAGGGTGAAGTTTGCACCTGTCCATCACGCGCGCTTATCCAGGAAAGCATCTACGATGAGTTCATGGAGCGTTGCCTGAAACGCGTCGCGGCCATCAAGATGGGTGATACGCTGGATTTAAGCACCCAGATGGGCGCACAGGCTTCCAATGATCAGTATGAAAAAATCCTGAATTACATCAATGTCGGCAAACAGGAAGGTGCTGAAGTGCTGATTGGCGGCGCAGCCTATGAGAACGAGGTTTACCCGAATGGTTTTTACATTCAGCCGACCATTTTCAAGGGTCATAACAAGATGCGCATTTTCCAGGAGGAAATATTCGGCCCGGTCCTGTGCGTAACGACATTCAAGGACGAGGCCGAGGCCATGGAAATCGCCAACGACACACTGTACGGACTCGGCGCCGGTGTCTGGACCCGTGACGTACACCAGATGCAAACCTTCGCCCGCGGTATCCAGGCAGGCCGCATCTGGTGCAATTGTTACCACGCCTACCCCGCAGGCGCTTCATTTGGTGGTTACAAAAAGTCCGGTATCGGTCGTGAGAACCACAAAATGATGTTGAGTCATTACCGCCACACCAAGAATGTGTTGATGTCCTACGATAAAAACCCGCTGGGGTTTTTCTAGGTACAAGGGTATTTGAAAGTAAAAGTCATCCCCGCTTCTGCGGGGGGCGGGTGTCGCTGTTTTATCGAGAGTTTTTATGTACGTAGAACGTGTTTCGGCAACGGAAAAAGCCAAGGCGGTCATAGCACAACTTCGGCAAAAGCATGGTGACCTGATGTTCCACCAAAGCGGGGGCTGTTGCGATGGTTCGGCCCCCATGTGTTTTGCCAAAGGTGATTTCCTGGTGGGCTCGAGAGATGTTTGCCTGGGTGAGATAGAAGGCTGCAAGTTCTACATGGCGGCGGATCAGTTTGAATATTATAAAAACTCACACATCGTGATCGATGTTACACAGGGACGGGGTTCAAGTTTCTCGCTGGAAATACCGCTTGGTTTAAGGTTCATGGCCGTGTCCCGGATACTGACGGATGCTGAACTGGCCAGGGTCCGGCCACTGGAGATGTAGGCAACTCGTGTTAACGGCCGCAACATCATGCCGGCAAGGTGTGCCAAAACACAGGAGCGGGCTTCACTTCGCGGTATAAAAGCGTTCGTGAAGCCCGTCCTTTGCAATGGCAGGATTGCCTACTCGACCTTTGTAACCAGGTTGCCGGTATCTTCAGAATCCAGTGGCATACTTTTCAGCCTGAGAACACGGCCTTTCCGATCCACAAAACAATCCATTTTCGATACCAGTTCGTTGTTTTGAGGATCCCTCGCATACAGGCTGATGCGTTCGCGGGATCTTAATTTTCTGTCGAAGTTGTCACCCCCGGAATCCAGTTGATAACCCACGGGTGTACCCGTTGATTCGGAAAGTTCGCTGACCAGTGCATCGACACAGGCTTCGAGACCGACATGGCCGGTGGTTGCATGTGTGTAAAAAGACGCCATTGACATGGCCGCGGCACTCCCGATAACAATTAACTTTTTGCTGTTCATGATAAATCTCCTCCGATGATTGTGTTTTGAACCTGGCTACGAGGTTATTGCCGGGGCGGGTTACTGACAAACGGGTTTTTATCGACCACGCAACAGTTTTTTTCATGCGTCGGTCTGAAACTCCCTGATGATCCAATTGATGAGATTGACAATATCCAGCCGTTCCGACTCTTCAGGCCGATGGGCCAGGTAGAAATGTTCGTCCGTGATCCATTCTGTTTCGAATACCCGTTGCAGTGCACCCGAGACAAACCAGTTCTTGCTCAACGGCCAGGAAACGATGGCGAACCCCAGCCCCTGGGCAGCCGCCTGGACGACGGTAGACATCGAATCGAAACGCAGCACTTTGCCGGCGACCGGCACCTCAATATCGAGCGCCTTGGCCCAATTGCTCCAGGCGTGGGGCCGGTTCTCGTGCACGATAAGCGTCTGGCCATTGAGGCTTTTAAAGGACGAACGATCAAAGTCTTTCAACAGGCCAGGCGCACCTGCAACCACCAGGCGCCGGGCAAACAAACGGTAGGTGACCAGTTCCGGCCAGTCACCGGAGCCCAGCAGGATCGACAAATCCGTTTCGGAGGAATGCTCCTTCACCAGGCTGTGTTGCGTGCTGACGCGTATATCGGTGTCCGGCATGATGGCCTGAAAATCGTGCAATTTGGGCAGAAGTATCTCGTTGGCAAAAAATGGCGGCACGCAAAGCCGGATCATTCCCCGACCGTACTGAGCCCACAATTGGTGCGTTTCCATCTCCAGGCGCGAAAACATGCCATCGAGAAAGTCAAAATACTTTCTGCCCGGCTCGGTAAATTCGAGTGCACGCGTCTTGCGTATAAAAAGATCCAGACCCAGGAAAGACTCCAGGTGCTTGACCTGGTGGCTGACCGCAGAAGGCGTAACGTAAAGCTCATCGGCGGCCAGTTTGAAGCTCAGATGTTTACCCGCAACCTGGAACCCGCGCAGGGAACGCAGCGACGGCAGTTTTTGTGTCATGTTCATAGGTATCGCAATTTATTGCTGGAAACAGAAGGGGTTTGATGCAATAAACGCGCCACCCCGCGGTCATTTTGAAAATGGCCGCGGACCCGCGTGAAGGTGAATTCAGATACTGGACTTTGTCAGATCACCATTCACAAGGCGGTAGATTCCCAGTGGGTTTTCATTTTTCAAAGCGTCGGGCAGCAACGCCTCCGGAGTGTCCTGGTAGGCTACGAAGCGGGCGAAACGCACGATCGCACCGGCGCCCACGCTGGTCGCGCTTGCAACGGATGAAGCCGGGTAAGGTCCTCCGTGTTGCTGTGAAGGACAGACTTCAACACCCGTGGGGTAACCGTTAAAGATGACCCGGCCGACTTTTTGCTCAAGCACTTTGTAGAGTTCTGCCGCCAGATCCATATCCTTGTCGGCGTGAACACTGGCGGTCAGGTTGCCATTCAGGCTTTTGGCGACCTGCATGATCTGTGCTTCATCGGCGCACACCACGTACAGGGTTACCGGACCGAAAACCTCTTCCGACAAGCTTTCATCGGCGAGGAAATTTTCAGCGCTGGTTTTAAATACCGCGTTTGGCGGTGTCATGCTGCCCTCTTCAAAATCGGCCTCATTTAACCATTCCACGCGCGGGTTGTTCGTCAGGCGTTTGAGCCCTCTTTGCAGGGATGCTGCAATCTGGGGGTTGAGCAGGTAGCCGCGCGGCGCTTCTGACAACCTGCTTTTCAGCGCGGTTTCAAATGCATCGCTGGCGACCGATACCGCGAGTCCGGGAGAGGTGCAAAATTGACCCGTGCCCAGGCACACTGAACCGCTCAAGCCCGCTGCAATACTGTCAGCCTGCGCTTCCAGTGTCCTTGGGCCGATGAACAACGGGTTAATGCTGCCCATCTCGGCAAACACGGGAATCGGCCGGGGTCGCGCTGCCGCGATGTCCATCAGCGCGCGGCCACCGCTTTCGGATCCGGTAAAACCTACGGCCTGCACCAGCGGATGTTTGACCAGGCCTGCGCCCAGTTCGTAACCGGCGCCTTGCAATAAGGAAAACACACCATTGGGCATGCCGCACTTTTCCGCGGCGTTGGCGATCGCGTGGGCGAACAACTCCGAGGTGGCGGGATGCGCGGGGTGGCCTTTGACAATGACGGGGTTGCCGGCAGCGAGTGCGGATGCGGTATCGCCACCGAGTGCGCTGAAGGCAAAGGGAAAATTGGAAGCACCGAAAACCACGACCGGTCCAATGCCTGTCATCATGCGGCGCAGGTCCGGTTTTGGCACCGGCGCGCGATCGGGTATGGCCGTATCGATGCTGGCCTGTACCCACTCACCTTTGATCGCCAGTTCGGCAAAGGCCCGAAGCTGGCCACAGGTGCGGCCGCGCTCACCGGTAAGCCTGACCCGGCCCAGCGCCGTTTCAGAATCCGCCACCTCCAAAAGCTGATCACCCAATGCCTCGATGGCATCCGCAATGGCGTGAAGAAACCGACCGATGTTTTTGCCGTTCGTGTTGCGGTAGATTTGAAAGGCCCTGTCCGCCGCCTGGGCAGCCTGGTCAATTTCAGCGGCACCACATGAGGAAAACCCATACATGGAGGTTTTGCTGTAAGGGTTGAACGATTGGAATACCGTGCCGCCCGGCGTTACCCAGTTCCCCGCAATATAGGATTTCCCCGTGATGTCTGTCATGTGTTGCTTTCCTTAAAACTTATATATTGGTGAACGCGGAATATTAGCAACATACGCACCCCTGTACCGGCTAATTTATTCAAAGGATCAAAAATTCAGCTATGCTTTAGGCTGAAGACCTAAAACAAACAAAAAACATGGAGAGATGATCATGAGTGGCGAGAATACTTACCAGGGTAGTTGCTTTTGTGGTGCGGTTGAATTCACCGTAACCGGTGAACCCGCAGCGATGGGTTATTGCCACTGCGAGTCGTGTCGGCATTGGTCTGGCGGACCCGTCAATGCGTTCAGTTTATGGAATCCAGAAGCGATTAAAATCACCAGGGGCGCCGACAATATCGGCACCTATAACAAGACGCCGCAAAGTGATCGCAAATGGTGCAAAACCTGTGGTGGCCACTTTTTCACCGAACATCCGGGTATGGGGCTCACCGATGTTTATGCAGCGGCCATCCCGACATTCTCACACCAGCCAGCTGTCCACGTGAATTACCAGGAGACCACCCTGCGCATTAAAGACGGTTTGCCCAAGCTGAGAGACTTCCCGGCGGAAATGGGTGGTTCAGGCGACATCCTGCAGGAATAAAAAAACCATTCCAAATGGCGTGGTGAGTTATCCAATGAAATTGACCGTCAAAAGTCAGACCTGAGCCTGGCTCGACCCATGTCATATGCCCGTATCATCGGTCTTACCACCCTGGCGATGGTCGCATTCGCGGCCAATTCTCTTCTCTGCAGGCAGGCCCTGAAACACACTGCGATTGATCCGGCCAGCTTTACCGCCATCCGCCTGCTGTCAGGCGCCCTGATGTTATGGCTGGTGACCCGCGTGAAGCAGACCGCTCCTGCCGGCAGGGGTAACTGGCCATCGGCATTCGCGCTGTTTGTTTATGCCGCCGGGTTTTCGTATGCCTACGTGAGCCTGCCAGCGGCCAGCGGCGCCCTGCTGCTTTTTGGTGCGGTGCAGGCCACCATGATCGGTCACGGTATATGGAGGGGCGAGCATCTACGGACTTTGCAGTTCATCGGCGTGTTACTCGCCTTCGGTGGCCTGGTCGGTTTGTTGTTGCCGGGTCTTTCGGCCCCGCCACTGTTGGGTGCCTTGTTAATGCTCGGTGCCGGTGTCGCATGGGGTGTGTATTCCCTGCGTGGCAAGGGCGCAGGTGACCCGACGAGGGTAACGGCTGGCAATTTCATGCGCGCTGTTCCGATCACGGCGGTCCTGAGTATGCTCATGCTGAATTACGCATCGGTGGATGCCGCCGGGTTTTACTATGCCGTAGCATCCGGCGCACTCGCGTCCGGCCTGGGTTACGCCACCTGGTATACGGCCTTGCCCGCGTTGAAAAACACCAGTGCCGCCAGCGTGCAACTCAGTGTTCCGGTTATCGCGGCCGTGGGCGGCATCATTTTCCTGGGTGAACCCATGACGCTGCGATTGTTGCTGGCATCAGTTGCTATACTGGGTGGAATCGCACTGGTGATCGTGCAAAAACGATAGGCTGTTGCGATCCGGGTTTAAATTAAAACGCTGAAAGCTGGAGGTGTAGAAGTGTCCGCTCAAATCGCTAACGGCAGCTGCCTGTGCAGAAAAGTAAGTTACCGGATCACCGGTAACATGGGCGTGTTTCAATATTGCCATTGCTCCCGTTGCCGAAAATTCACCGGTAGCGCACACGCGGCTAACCTGTTCGCATCACCCGATGATTTCAGCTGGATCAGCGGTGAAGAATTAGTCGGCAGGTATGATCCGGTCGATACGAAGTATTTTGCCACCTGTTTTTGTAAAAACTGCGGTTCTTCGTTGCCGTGGTTGTCAAAAAGCGGAAAGGTAGTGGTCATTCCCGCCGGCACGCTGGATGATGATCCTGGCATCAGGCCAACACAAAATATTTTTTGTGGCTCAAGACCCGCCTGGTACAAGCACGCCAGCACGTTGCCGGAGTTCGATGAAATGCCGCCGAGAAAGCCATAACTCAAAGCCATAGTTTAAAGCGTCCGGCTCCAAACAGAGGCGGCTGTCACTTAACCGGCTTGCCTGCTTTTTACCTGTTCACAAATGCACCATTGGATTAATGCGGCCCGATAGGTAGCTTCTGCCAGGTCAGGCTTCAACACAAACCTCTCAATTGGCCTGTTGTAGTCAGAAAATTGGCCGGCCTACCGGTAATCGAATTTAACCACTGAAGATTTAAAAGGTTGCAAAATTTTGAAAATCGACTATACCTAATTTACAAAGCAATAATAAGTATCATTACCAATAAGCAATAAAAACAAATAAGGGGTCATCAAATGAGAGATTTTATCGTCGTGTCACGCAGACCTGTGTCTGCAATGTTCGTATCGGCTTCCATTGCGTTAACATTATTTTTTGCACCACTTGCCTGGTCAAAAGGCAATCCTCCCACCACTGACCCCTCGGCGTTGACCGGGCCCATATTCGGCGACCTTCCCGAAGGCCTTCCGGAGGCCAATGAGGGTGCACTGGAGGGTGGTGAAACCGGCACGATTGTCGATACCTCTGCCGAAAACGTCTTGCAGGCCGAAGATCAGCGTGATGATGGTAAATTCAACGTTCCATCCAATGGGCCACCCAGCCCGCTTTATGGCGCACAGCCGTTCACACAGCAAATGCTGCGCTTCGAAGAATTTGGACCGGAATCGCTCTCGGCTGAAGCGGATGCAGTAAAACCAGCGGGTTGGCTGCCGCTGCCGGCACCGCCGGATGCCGGGAGCTTTCCGGACGGTATCGATGATTTTCTCGCCCAGCAGATTTGGCCGTATCCAACACAGTATGCCAACACCGGCGATACCAACCCGTGGGAAGCCGCGATTGAAGCGTACCTGGGGCGCAATCTCAAAAGCCCACCTGCAGAAGGACGGCCGCCGGGCCTGGGCTGGGCGCATCAGCGCTGGAGCGAATTCAAGCCAAAGGAATATTTCCAGACGGCGACCGCAGGCGCACGCGATAACGGCGGTCTGCGTGACGACAAACAAATGCATGGATATGCCGTCGGCGAGTTCGCTCCCGGTGGCCTCTACCACAATACGACAGGCCAGGTTGGCTCCGAGGGCACGACCGCCGGAATCCAGATCAGGTTCCATCCCAATA
This sequence comes from Lysobacterales bacterium, assembly GCA_036525655.1. Lineage (GTDB taxonomy): Bacteria > Pseudomonadota > Gammaproteobacteria > Xanthomonadales > SZUA-36 > SZUA-36. The sequence goes on from DATCZY010000010.1 coordinate 15,053, forward strand.
TGCCGGTTCAGGTTCCTGAAGCCCTGTGGACTTTTGACGGGACCTTTCCACCCAAACTCCTTAATGTCCGTTATGGGCAACCCGTGGTGATGCGTCATTACAATGCATTGCCAATTGACGTCGCCGCAAACCGCGGATTCGGTGTGCATACGCTATCGACCCACGAGCACAATGGCCATAATCCGGCCGAGAGCGATGGTTACACCAATGCCTTCTTCTTTCCGGGCCAGTTTTATGATTATCGCTGGCCGATCCAACTGGCTGGATACGACTCGATCAACACCGATGCCTCCGATCCGAGGGCGGGAGCCCCCGACGGCAATGGCGGCATCAGGAAGGTTCGCGGCGATTGGCGCGAGACCATGAGCACGCACTGGTTCCACGATCACATGCTCGATTTCACGGCGCAGAATGTCTACAAGGGTAGTGCGGCGATGATGAACTATTACAGTGCGCTGGACCGCGGCAACGAAGCGATCAACGACGGTGTCAACCTGCGCCTGCCCAGCGGCTCGGCACTTGACTGGGGCAATCGCGACTATGACGTCAACCTGGTCATTGCGGACAAGGCCTGGGATGGCGATGGGCAGCTCTGGTTCAACCCCTTCAATATCAAGGGTTTCATCGGCGACGTGATGACCGTGAACTGGCTCTACAAGCCCTACCTGGACGTTCGTGAGCGCCGCTACCGGTTTCGAATCCTGAACGGCTCCGTGTCACGCTACTTCAAGCTTGCATTGGTGGATGCCAAGGGCAACCCAGTGCCGTTTTACATGGTGGCCAATGATGGCAACATCATGGAGCATACGGTCTATTTCGAAAACGGCGAACTCCCCACGCAGGGCATCGCCGAACGCTATGACATCATTATCGACTTCAGCGCATTCAACAAGAACGACACGCTCTACCTGGTCAACATGCTGCAGCATAAGAATGGCCAGGCAACCGATAAGGTGATTCCGCTCGCCAGTATCATGGATGGCACGTATGCTCCCAGCATGCAGGACGATAACGATGACGGCATGCCGGATCGCTGGGTCAATGGTGACCCCGCTGTCGGTGCGATCATGGAATTCCGCGTGCAAAAATACGATGGTGTGGACCTGAGTATGGACCCGGCCGATTTCGTTGCCGGTGGACAATCCCTGATTCCATTACGCAGACCGACCGAGGAAGAACTGGCGAACGCCCTCCACCGCAGTTTCGAGTTTGAAAGGGAGCCAACGGATGACAAACCATGGGTGATTGAAACCGATGGGGGCAAGGGCTTTGGCATGGATCCACGACGTCTCTCAGCGGCCCCGACCAAGAACTCCGGCGGCCTGGAAGTTTGGCGCCTGGTGAATAGTGGCACCTGGAGCCACCCCGTTCACATTCACTTCGAAGAGGGCATTATCCTGCGCAGGGACGGTTTGCCGCCACCCGAATGGGAGCAGTGGGCACGGAAGGACGTCTATCGCCTGGGTCCCCAGCCCGATAGTGGAACCCTGATCGAGATCGCACTGCGTTTTCGGGAATTTGCCGGTACGTTCATGGAGCATTGCCACAATACCCAGCACGAAGATCACGCCATGCTGTTGCGTTGGGACATTGAAAATCCTGGCCAGGTTAAATTAATGCCCACACCTTTGCCGTCCTGGGACGGCGTCAGTTATGTCGATACCGTTGCGTTACCAACCGCGCGGACCGGCGATGGTACTGGCGAGTACGGACCGCAATTTGAACCGGTCAGCACCTGGGTCAGGGATTTCGAATTCTCCGAGCTTGATGACATCCGCGATAATCCGATCGGTGATGCACTCAGTGATTTTGAACCAGACAACGAACGTGGTGTTGCAACCTACAAACTGTCAAAGGGTATCAACATCGATCAATTCGGTGTGAAAACCGACGTCTGGTTCTTCCTGCATGACGTCAGCGACGAAGACCTGGCCGAGCAGATGGGCCTGGCCTGGGCCGGCAGACTGGTCAATACGCCGGTCGCGGCAACATCGGAAGCGAGCGTATCGAAGAAGGGCGTATGGACATTCTATGGTGATCTGCCGAATCCAATCACGGCGCTCAACGGTGATAACCCGGTCGGTCTGCCACCTCAGAATCCAAATAACACCTACTCGCCATTACGCCGCGTGACGATCGACGGCAAGGACGTTATCGTCAATGCCATCTTCGCTAAATGGGGCGATCAGCCCTGGGAACATCCGCGAATCGACATGGGTTGCACCTCCTTTCCGGACGTTCCGGCGAACACCACTTGTATGTACAACGGTAATGTCTGGGGTCATGTGACCGATTCCGGACACATGCTGGCGCTTGACACGGTGAGCGCGAATCCGCACGCATCCTACAAGTTGCACAAGTCTTGGTCTGGGGAAGGGGATTACCTGCCGTACTACGTGGTGCTGGATTCCTGGCCCGCGGGCCCCGCCAATGCGATGGGCGTTCCCTATGTGCCAAAACATCAGTTCCTGGCGGATGCTGCGGTGCCGTTGGTGCAGTTCCTGCCGGCGACTCGCTTGCGCCCCAGTTATCCACCCACCTGGGGTTCATTACCCGGTCAGGAAGGTTTTGGCCTGAGTGGTGGCGGTCCTTTCGGCAGTCAGGTCGGGGTACCGTCGTATTTCATGCCTGAAGACGACTACAGCCCGATGTGGCATATCGGCTTTGCACGCTGGAAGCAGGAACCCACCCAGGTGGTGAAAGGTATTGCTTCGATGCAGCAACTGCGGGCAGATGGCTTGCTCGAGATTCTTGAATTACCGCCGACAAATACCGGCGCTGATGACTATGATTTCGACAACCTGCTGCCGAAGCACATTGTCAATTGCCCCACACCGATGACCGTGGACTCGGCGATTCACCGGGCACGCAGTCTCGATCAGTAAGGGTTCAGTCCCGGGTCCGCGGAGCGCAGCCACATGCGCTCCGCGGACTTTATTTATTTTGGCAGGTAAGCATTTCGAATGATCAAATCAATCTTTAAAATACTCCTGACGTACAGCCTGTTCTGGCTGTTTTGCGCAAGCTCTTCCTCGTTGCAGGCAGCCTCGCCCTGGGGCGCGAACTACTTTCCCAATGTTGAACTGACCACACAGGACGGTGAAACCGTGTATTTCTTTGATGACCTGATCAAGGACAAGGTGGTGGTGATCAACTTTATCTACACCAGTTGTCCCGACACCTGTCCGTTGGAGACGGCGCAATTGGTGAAGGTACAGAGCCTGCTCGGTGACCGGGTCGGGAACGACGTGTTTTTTTACTCGATCACCATCGATCCCGATACCGATACGCCTGAAGTGCTCCGGGAATACCGGGAACGCTTCAGGGCACAGTGGACATTTTTGACCGGGAAAAACGAAGACATTATCGAACTGCGCCGTAAACTCGGCCTGTACATCGACGAGATTCAGGACGGTTCAAACAACCACAATGTGAGCATGATCATCGGTAACCAGGCCACGGGCCAATGGATGAAGCGTTCACCCTTTGAAAACTCCTACGTGCTGGCTGATCAGATTGGCAACTGGCTTAGCGGCTGGAAATCCGTACAACCGCAGAAGGACTATGCCAGTGCGCCGGCGTTGCGCAGTATTTCTTTGGGGGAACAACTCTTCCGTACGCGGTGTGCGACCTGCCATACCGTAACAGGAAATGAATTGGAGGGAGCCCTGGGACCTGACCTGCTGGGCGTAACCGGGCGTCGCGAGATGGACTGGTTGCTCAACTGGCTGAGGGCGCCCGACCAGGTTCTGGCGAACAAGGATCCCATCGCAATGGCGCTGTATGAAAAATACAACCGCCTGTCCATGCCCAATATGCGTTTGAACCAGCAGGAGGCCATGTCTCTTATTGATTACCTCGAAGAGGA
>DATCZY010000011.1:0-3452 GCA_036525655.1 Lysobacterales bacterium
CAATTTTGATGATTGAATGTTTCATGCCCTATCTAATGCAAGCCGTATGCCAACTTTAATAATGCTTTAAAAACAACAGGTTAAGGTTTATATGCCAGGCTGGTGTAAAGGCACTCGACAGGGCCGAAATCATAATTGTGACGGGGTTCACACTATTCCGGGCGATTCCTCGCGATTGCTGTTGAAGGGCGTCGAATTCCGCGGGTATCGGACGATTTCCAGGGGGAAGGAGTAAAGAATTCCGACAGTGACACTGAGTTTGCTGGTTTTTGTCGACAGAAACTCGAAAAAAGTCAAATCAGCAGGCTTTCATCGATTCAATTGAAACTCGTCGAGAAAGAACTCTTCATGCCCCGTCGTGTACTCAGTGAAAATGATCAGCTCCTTTATGGCCCTCATATTCGTCTCGCGGCCTTGCGGTGCTGATTTCACGTCAGACAACTGGATGGTGACTAGCTGGGGATCGGGACTGATCGCGAATGAATAATTGAACCGGTCTGCGTAAAGTCGATTTGAATCGGCGTCGTAAATGCTGATCGTTAACCGGGCCTCGAGATTGTTCGCGGAGGCGGCATAAAACGTCAGGGTCTCGTAATTCTCCCAATTGGCCGTCGGCTCGATCGTGATCCCAGGATAACGGCCCCCAGTACCGATGATCTTAACCACACGAGTTCCGCTGATTGGCCAGTTGGCGGGTGCCTTTTCAAGCTGCAAACGGGACCCGGCGGATGCTTTGTACAGTGACGAGTCCCACCGTGCGTCAAAGCTCAGTATTTTGGGCATGGCCAACTGCTGAGCAATAGCTGCGTAGCCATACCAGGCGGCGGGAGCCAGGGTCAGCGTCAATAGCGGTAACAATATCAGGATGCCTGATCGGAATTGGGTTCGCCTCGCATCCTTGTTTCGTATCGCGAATACCCAGGCAAGGCAAATGCCAGTGGCTATGCCAATGCCGTCATTTGCCAGGTCCAGAAAATCGGCGTCCCGCGGTCCCCAGACCTGCAATAGCTCACCCAGCAGACCGACCAGCAAACCGGTAGAAGCAGTTAAAGCTACTGCTTTGGCGCGCGGCAAGAACTTCAGTGACCAGTGCAGAAGGGCCAGTGTGAGCACCGCAAAAGCCGGCGCGTGCAGGGCATTAATAAACAGCCCAAAATTGCGTGTCGGGGAGGGCAATTCGATGACAAGCAAAGCCATGGCGCCCGCCATAAGGGTCACTATAGGCAAAAGCATCTTCATTGCTGATCTGTCCCGATACATACCTGACGCAGCCTAAACGCGGTTTCTTCTGGATGAAAGTCGTTTAATGATCGACTTTTAACATAATGGCCTTAAAATTAGATCTGATAGCGCAATTTTCTTAATGTCTTAGTGTAAGATTCACCTGTAAGTGCTTGGGCGCAGATAAAAGCAGTAGTTTTCTCCTGGAAGAGAAACGCTTGCATAACCACTCAAAATATTAGGGAAACAATCGTGCCGCTATGGAGACTTAATCGCGGGTTTCGTATGCCAATTCTGCTTCTTGGTGGAGCAGAAATCTGCATATTTTTCTCCTCGATATTTTTTGCAGCGACGATAGCCTTTGGCAGCCTCGACGAGGCCAGGATCGCGCTGGGCTCCCTCACTCCCAAAGCACTGCTTATATCCTTCATCATGCTGGGCAGCCTGGTGGCGATGGGCTTGTACCAGTTCAATCAGCGGCTGTATTTCAAAGAAGCCGTAGTCCGCGTAGCGGTCGGTTTTGTTATCGGGTCGCTGGTACTTGCCGCAATTTACTATGCCGTCCCCTCGTTGATGAAGTCGCGAGAACTCGATCGCATCGCGGTTCTGTATGCGTTTTTCCTGATTCTTGCGGTGCGTTACTACTTTGTCCGTCACGTAGATCACAATATCTTCCGCAAGCGCACGCTGGTGGTCGGTGCCGGGGAGAGAGCGTCCGCCATTTCGGACCTGCGGCGCGTTGCCGACCGGCGCGGGTTTCAGCTTGTCGGTTCGCTGTCTGCTCCCGGCGACACGATCGTGGACAAACGCGCAATATTGCTGGAAAACCCGGATAGCCTCCTGGAGCTGGCACGGGATAAGAACGCAAACCAGATCGTTGTCGCTATGGATGACCGGCGCGGCAACCTGCCAATCAAGGAACTGCTGGAATGCAAAATGCGTGGCATCGAGGTTATCGACCTCGTCGAGTTCCTGGAACGTGAAACCGGCAAGATCCGTATCGACCTGGTGAGCCCGGGCTGGCTGATCTTTTCGAGGGGTTTTCGAGTAACCCGTATTCGGCAGTTCAACAAGCGCGTAATGGACATCGCGTTTAGCATCGTCGCCGTATTGCTGGCCTGGCCGATCATGCTGCTGACCGCCATCGCCATTAAACTGGAAGACGGTCTTACCGCACCGGTACTCTACAAGCAGAGGCGGGTCGGGTTTCATGGCGATGTCTTCAACGTAATCAAGTTTCGCAGCATGCGGGTCGATGCTGAAGTCAATGGCGAGGCCGTGTGGGCCACGAAAAACGATGATCGCATGACCCGGGTTGGGCGCTGCCTTCGCAAGCTGCGTATCGACGAATTGCCGCAGTTGTTTAATGTCTTGCGCGGTCAGATGAGCCTCGTCGGCCCCCGTCCCGAGCGCCCGATGTTCGTCGATGAGCTCAAGCAGTCGATTCCTTTCTACGATGAGCGCCACAGCGTTAAACCCGGTGTGACAGGCTGGGCGCAGCTTAAGTACAACTATGGGGCTTCGGAAGAGGACGCGCTGGAGAAGCTGCAGTACGACCTCTATTACGTGAAAAACCAGAGCCTGTTGCTGGATCTCGTGATCCTGCTGCAGACAGTGGAAGTCGTGCTCTGGGGCAAGGGCGCCCGTTAGGGGGTTCAGCCGTGCCGAATCTTACTTCGCATCTGGCGTTTTATGGGTATGGGGTTGCCGCGGCCCTGTTCCTGCTAATCGCAGTTCTCATTCTTGCGAGTTGGAAGGGCCAGGCGAAAGGCGGCCTGCTGGCATTAGCTGTAGTAATGACGGCGCTGTGGAGCGGCGGTCTCGCGTATAGCGAAGTCTCGCTAACTGTCAATTGGTCGCATATCTACTTTCTGGAACTTGCCAGGGATACAAGCTGGTTGTTGTTTCTCGCTGAAGTCCTGAATCGGGCGACCGGCGGGAACCTGGTTCGCATAATGCGGCTGGGGGGACCGGCAATCGGGTTTGCATTTCTGGGTGCGGGATTGATTTCTTTTGCAGCGCTCACGACACCCGCATCAGTGGGGTCGCCGGAGTTGCTGACGCTGGGTTCGCTGGTTACGTCACTGTGCGTTGTTGTCTATCTCGAACAAATTTTTCGAAATTCCCCGAGGGAAGACCGCAAGGGTCTGAAATATTTTTGCATCGCGACAGGCAGCATCTTTATCTATGACATTGTTTTATATTCCGATGCGCGGGTAGCGGGCCATATT
>DATCZY010000012.1:0-3869 GCA_036525655.1 Lysobacterales bacterium
GTTACGCGGAAATTGTTATGGCAGATCCGCGTTCCGATGAGATGCATCCGGCATTCGCGAAACTGTTCACCGAATCGCGCTATGACAAAGAGTTGAACATGCTCGAGTTTCATCGCCGGCAACGCTCATCCGAGGACAAGCCTGTTGTACTTGCACATTGTGGCTATAGCAAAAATACCGCGCACGCGCGCTACGCTTACGAGACGGATCGTGGCCGGTTTCTCGGACGCGGCAGAGACATCTCACGTCCAGCAGGTCTTGCCGCGGAACGCCTGAGCGGCACACTCGGTAACACGCTGGATCCCATTATGTGCTTCCAGGTGACCATTACACTGCAACCCTATGCCACTGAAACCGTGAACTTCCTGACCGCGGTAGCCACGAGCAGTCAGCGGTTACGGGAGTCCATGGCCCGCTACCACAATGATGCGAGCTGCCGTTGGGCGCTCCAGGAAGCCATGACCGAGCACCGCCGCGAGCTTGCCGCGATTGGTATTGAGCCGGGTTCCCTGGCCGACCTTCAGCGACTTTATTCGGAGCTTCAATACCCGAATGGACGCCTCAGGTCCTCCCGGTTTCGCCAGGGCGGTCTTCGGGTTGCGCAACCTGACCTGTGGCCATTTGGCATATCCGGCGATTTTCCGATACTGCTGCTGATGCTCAGGGAGAGCGATGAGACGGGACTGCTGGAAACACTTCTAAAAGCACATCACTACTGGCGATCACGCGCTCAACGCACGGCCCTGGTAATTTTGAAACACGAAGCCTCCACCTACGACGACATGGCCGGCAAGCGGATTGCGCAGCTGATCAGCGAGTGCCATGGCAATGAGTGGCTTTCCCGGCACGGCGGCATTTTCGTTATCGCCAGGGATCAGATCAGCCCAACCGATGCTGAGAAACTCGAAGCCGCCGCCGCAGTTGTCCTCGACAGCGAGAGCGGGACTCTGTCCCAGCAACTTCATCAGCACGATCAGTCCGATCACTATTTGCCCAACCTCGAACCGACACAAGCCCCGATTACAGAGACACCTGTCTCACTGCGTTTGCAGGGACTCCGCTACGAGAATGAATACGGTGGATTTTCTCCCGATGGCCGGGAATACGTCATTTATGTTGAAGGCGATCACCGTCCCCCCGCACCCTGGTGCAATGTAATGGCGAATCCACAGTTGGGCTGTCTCACAACCGAAAGCGGCGGTGGCTACACGTGGTTTCTGAATTCCGGCGAATTCCGGCTTACCCCGTGGAGCAACGACCCGGTGACGGACCAGGCTGGAGAGGTACTCTTCCTGCGTGACGAACAGAGCACACAGATATGGAGTCCGTTGCCGTTACCCGTGCAAAAGGGCGCCTACCGGGTTCACCATGGGGCTGGTTACACCCGCTATGTGCACGACAGCCACCTGCTTGAACAGAACACCCGCGTGTTCGTGCCGCCTGAGGACAGTGTAAAGATCATACAGTTGACGATCAGGAACCGGGCGGATTACCACCGCCGGTTGACAGCAACCTGTTATGCCGAGTGGGTGCTCGGCAGCCAGCGCACGGTAACAGGGCCGCACATCAAGACCCAGCACATTAACCGCTTGCAGGGCATCTTTGCCGACTGCGCCTGGAATCCGGACTTCGGTACTTGCGTCGCATTTCTTGCATCGGGCCATGCAACCCATGGCTTTACCTGCGACCGCACAGAATTCCTCGGTCATTACGGCAGCACGGTCAATCCTGCTGCACTGCAGCGCGTAGGTCTCAGCGGGCGCAGCGGAGCGGGCATCGATCCCTGCGGGGCTTTGCAGATACACCTCGAACTGGATGCGCAGCAGGAAATCACCTGTCATTTCGTCCTTGGTGCCGCCATCGACCGCAAGACGGCGAAGCGTTTGTGCCGGAAGTACCTTCACGCAAGCTCAGTGGAGACCGCCTGGCTCCAGGTACATGCCTACTGGGATGACCTGTTGGGAACAATCACCGTCAACACACCCGAACCGGCCATGGACCTGTTGCTCAATCGCTGGCTGCTTTACCAGACGGTCAGTTCGCGAATCTTCGCGCGCACGGGCTTCTACCAGTCGAGCGGCGCCTTTGGTTTCCGTGATCAACTCCAGGATGTGCTGGCATTGCTGACGGTAAGACCCGAACTAGCGCGCGCACAGATACTTGAAGCGGCGAGACGGCAATTCGACAGCGGCGACGTGCTCCACTGGTGGCATCCACCGTCGGGAAAAGGTGTCCGCACGCGCTGCTCGGACGACCTCCTGTGGCTGCCTTACGTGACCGGCGAATATGTCGAGGTCACCGGCGATACGCAGATACTGGCTGAAACGATCCCCTTCCTCAGTGCCGCGCCGCTGGAAGCAGGAGAAGACGACCGTTATGGTGAATACGGGCCGGGCGCCGAGTCCGCCCCCCTGCTGGAACATTGCCGCCGGGCGCTTTATAAAGGTCTGACCAGCGGTCCAAACGGCCTGCCCCTGATCGGCTCGGGTGACTGGAACGACGCCATGAACCGGGTGGGTATCGAGGGTCGTGGAGAAAGCGTCTGGCTGGCCTGGTTTGCATGCGCCACCGCCCAACGCTACCGGCAACTTTGCCAATCCACGGGCGCCACGCAGCAGGAAGGCAAGATCGAAACCTGGGTTCAGTCGGTGCACGAGGCCCTGCGGCAAAACGCCTGGGACGGAGCCTGGTACCGGCGGGCGTTCTACGATGACGGCACGCCCATCGGCTCGGCGACACAAGCCGAATGCAGGATCGATTCCATTTCCCAATCCTGGGCAACACTGTCCCGGTCGCCACAGGCGGACCAGGCAAAACAGGCTTTGGAATCCGCCCTCTCGTTTCTCGTCAACGAGGAGGACCGGATCGTCTCCCTGCTCACCCCGCCGTTCGATAGTGATGCGCACGACCCCGGTTATATCAAGGGATATCCACCGGGGGTCAGGGAGAATGGCGGGCAATACACGCACGCCGCGGTTTGGCTGGGCTGGGCGCTGGCACAACAGGGCGATGGCGACCGCGCTGAATGGTTGTTCAGGTTGCTGAACCCCGTCCTGCGCAGTACTGACACGACCGACGTGGAGCGCTACAGGGTCGAGCCCTACGTGCTGGCGGCGGATATTTACAGTTCCAGGCAACACCGCGGGCGCGGTGGCTGGACCTGGTACACGGGTTCTGCGTCGTGGCTATGGCGTTTCGGTATCGAAGCCCTGCTCGGGCTCCACCGCGCAGGCGATGAGTTGATCTTCGATCCCTGTATACCGCACGGGTGGCCGGGTTTTTCGGCGCAGCTCAACACCAAAGCGGGTTTGCTCAAGGTGGAGGTGCGTAACCCCCATGCACGCTGTCGCGGTGTACGCGCCGTGGAAACGGGCGGTCAGGTGATCAACTCGAACCGGCTTGCCCTCGACGCGGTAGCCGGGCAGCACATCATCGTTCACATGGGTGAACAAAGCGGGGCTGAGACAGATTAATTACGGCATGGCGAGCCGGTTATGACCTGCACACGATGCCATGGGAATACCGAGTTTGGATATGACAGTTGAGCGGATGTGAAATGACCGCCTCCGAGCGAGACACAAACACTCCGATGGGCATGATCGTTGAAGTTCACGGCCCTGTCGTTGTGGTTGATTGCACCAGTCTGCCACCGCTGCAACGCGCGTTGTGGGCCAGGCTCGATCACGAAAGCTGTCTGTTCGAGGTCCACCAGCACCTCGATGAGCACCATGTGCGCGCCATCACCCTGCACCGGAGTGGCGGACTGCACCGCGGTATGCCGGTATACGATACCGGTTTTGCGCTGCATGTTCCGGTGACCCCCGACTGCCTTGGGCGACTTCTGAATATCTTCGGCGAGCCGCTGGATG
>DATCZY010000013.1:0-3046 GCA_036525655.1 Lysobacterales bacterium
ACAGGCCCGACACACGGACACGCCGAGGGCAAGGGCCGGCGTCCAATACCTGAAGTTCATGACCCGTCAATATCCAATCCGGATCTTGACGGGGAGGACTGGAGATGAGTACAACGCAGGACTCCGGGTCCTCGTTATACCGCAAAGATCCAAAGGTTTATCCACGAGATGTAACCGGTACCTTTGCGAGCCTGCGCAAGGTCGCCGTTGTCGTCCTGCTGGGCTTGTACTACATATTGCCATGGATAAACTGGGACGGGCACCAATCGGTGCTGTTCGACTTGCCAGCCAGGAAATTCTACATCCTGGGTCTTACATTCTGGCCACAGGACTTCATCTTCCTGACCCTGATGCTGATCATCGCCGGTCTTTCATTGTTTTTCGTTACCGCTGTAGCAGGGCGTCTCTGGTGCGGCTTTGCATGCCCGCAAACCGTCTGGACCGAAGTGTTCCTGTGGATGGAGCGTTGGGTAGAGGGAGACCGCAACAAACGCATCAAGCTGGATGCTTCGCCCTGGAATACCAATAAAATTTTGCGTAAAACCGCCAAGCAGATCCTGTGGATCGGATTTGCATTGTGGACGGGTTTCACCTTTGTCGGCTTTTTTACGCCGATCCGCGGTCTTGGTGAATCCGTTGTTAATTTTCAACTCGGTGGTTGGGAAACCTTTTGGCTTCTTTTTTACAGTTTTGCCACCTATGGTAACGCCGGCATCCTGCGAGAGCAGGTATGCAAGTACATGTGCCCTTATGCTCGCTTCCAGAGTGCCATGTTCGATAAAGACACCCTGGTCATTGCCTATGACGAGAAGCGTGGAGAGCCCCGTGGCGGTCGCAGCAAGGCCGATGACCGGGCGGAAAAGGGACTGGGAGACTGCATTGGTTGTACGCTCTGCGTGCAGGTTTGTCCGACCGGCATCGATATCCGTGAAGGCCTGCAGATCGAATGTATTGCGTGCGCAGCCTGCATCGATGTCTGTGACCAGGTCATGGATAAAATGGACTATAAAAGAGGTTTGATCAGCTACACGACGGAACACAAGCTCAACGGCTTCGAGACGCGCGTATTCCGGCCGCGTATCATTGTCTATGCCGTGTTGTTGCTGGCCCTTATTGCCGGGGTTTTCTGGTCGATCAATAACCGGGTATTGTTACGCGCCGAGCTTTTACGCGACCGCAATGCCTTGTATCGCGAGTTGCCGGGTGAACTGATCGAGAACATCTACACTCTAAAGCTGATCAATATGGACTTCAAACCCCATCGGTATAAGGTCGAAGTTTTGAATAATGACAACATACAGTTATTCATTTCGCCTGAACCCGAACTCGATCCGGAAGAGGTTGGCAACTTCATATTACGCATGCAGGCGCCCGAACACACGGGTCGTGGTTCGATAAAAGTTGACGTACGCTTTGCAACCATGGATGAGCCTGTTATAGAACGTACCGTCAGTGCCCGATTCCTGATGCCTTTTGACTAGGAAGCTCTTGAGATTATATGAATTCAAATAAACAAGCATCAAAACCAGCGCAGGTGCCGGGACAGGATTTGCCCTGGTACAGGCAATTCTGGCCCTGGTTCATTATTGCTCTGCCAACATCGGCGGTTATCGCCAGTTTTGTCAGCTTATGGCTGGCTGTCAGCAACCCCGATCAACTGGTGGTGACCGATGACGAGTACCTGCAGTTAAAGAGCGAGTTGAAGGCACAGACACCTGTCAAACCGCACTCAAAAACAGAGGCGGGCGAGTCTGATCCTGAATAGAACCAGGAAGCTTTTGAATAGCTCATGGATGAAGTAGTTTGCGAATCGAGATGTTCAGTTTCAGCATTAGCGAACGACTCGTGCGAGGTGCATGTCTCTGTAAATAAACATGTTTTTGGATACAGGTGCCGGATATATTGGTTGTGATGTGCGAGTTTACGAGTTGGTCAGAGGTTCCCCATGACCATGGCTGAAAACGCTCGAACCTGTTTTCATTGCGGAGAGACCGTTCCATCTTCCTGCAATCTCGCCGTTGAAACTCAAGGTCAGTTACAAGCTGTATGCTGCAGTGGCTGCCAGGCCGTTGCCAACCTGATTTTGCAGTCCGGGCAATCACGCTACTATCAGTTCCGCACCGAGAATGCGGTCAAACCTTTGGATGATGATTTAGTCATTGGGGACGCATGGCAGCGATACGATGAACGTCATTCACTTTGGGGAAGCCAGTTAAAAAACGGGCGCTATGAATTGCTGCTCCAGGTCGAGGGCATCCGCTGTGCGGCCTGTGCGTGGTTAATCAGAAGCCAGTTGGAAGCGCGCGAGGGTATTGAGCAGGTCCAGGTCGATGTGGCAACCGGTTTTGTACGCATTAACTGGCTGCCGGAGAAGCTGCGTCTGAGCAAGATCGCCGCTATTTTGTCCGGTGTCGGATACCGTCCGCATCTTCCCCTCGCCGGGGCGGAATCCCTGGGCAGGCTGCAGGAGCGCCGCAGTGCCCTTAAACGCCTGGGTGTCGCCGGTCTTGGCATGATGCAGGTGATGATGTACGCCGCGGGTCTGTATGCCGGTGACGCGATGGGCATTTCAGAAGGTTTTGAGCGTTTTCTGCAGTGGATCAGCCTGATTGTCACCACCCCGGTTCTGCTTTATTCCGGACGGGTTTTTTACACCAGCGCTTGGCGAAGCTTATCCCATCGCAGGGTGGGCATGGATGTGCCGGTTGCCTTGGCAATTTCCATCGCTTTCATCATGAGTTGTATCAATTTTTTAACCGGCAATGGCCATGTCTATTTTGATTCGGTGGTTATGTTTATCTTCTTCCTGTCCCTGGGGAGATATGCGGAACTGGTTATCCGCCATCGCAACTTGCAAACCGGCCTGGCGCTCGCGCGATTGTTGCCCGAATGGGCCGAACTGATACGCAATGGCGAAACCGAACAGGTCCCTGCTGTCGATCTGCGAATCGCCGACCGGGTCAGGGTCAGGGCAGGGCAGACGTTTCCGGCTGACGGCATCGTAATCAATGGTTCAACCCAAGTGGACGAAGCCCTGTTGACCGGT
>DATCZY010000014.1:0-9134 GCA_036525655.1 Lysobacterales bacterium
AAATACCCGGGGTAATCAGACATCCATGTCTCTGTAGCACTGGACGTCTTTGTTTTTAACATCGCGTTTGAATGGATCAACACCTCGCGTATCACCCGTCCCTGACTCACGGGACATCAATCTTCAGCGGGTCTGTAGTAGGCTGTCGATCAGCGTTCCCTGTACAGGCTTTATCCAGCATGAAACACAGCAAGCACCGCGGTTGGCGTTACCTGATGATCGCAACGATCGTCTTTTTTCTGGGGGCGGGAGCCTGGTACTTTATTGTGCCCATCCAGCAGGCCAAGCAACTGGAACATAGCGTGATAGAAAGGTTTGGTTGGGCCACCCGCTACACGCCACCGGCGGATGGGGTCATTCAGCCCGACCGGCTGGAGCGTTTTATCCGGGTGAGGGAAACGGTGCAGGATAGCTGCAGCGTTTTCCAGGACATCATGGACAACGTCATCAGGATTGAATCGCTCGAGTCGGACCCAGACCTGTCCGCCGGTCAAAAAGTCTTTGAAGGGCTCGACAGTTTGAAAAGCATGTTCAGTGCCGCGCCGACCTTCCTGGAGTTTATGGATGCGCGTAATTCAGCCCTTCTGACCGAGGAAATGGGACTGGGTGAGTATATTTACATCTACCTGGCTGCGTACGCAGAGCAATTGTCGCTGGAGCCGCAGGGCCGATACGCCGGCCAGGAGGAAGCCTACCTGAGCCCCCGTGCACGGAAGGAATTTGTGCAGATCCTGGGCAATCAACTGGCTGCCCTGCAATCCGCAAACCCCGGTCAGGATGATTCCACACTCGCCCTGGTCGCCGGACTGCAAACCGAGATGGCTGCCCTTGAAGAAGGTTCGCACGCCTCGCCCTGGCCCGATGGGCCACCCTCGGGCACCGCTGAGTCCCTCGCGCCTTATCGCGACCGGTTATCACCGCTTTACTGTGAGGGCGTCGTCCGGGTAGAGATCCTTCAAAAGAACAAGGGCTTCCGTTTAGAAGGTTAGGGAGAAAAGGACTCAACCCCCTTTTCTTAAATCGAACGAACGATGCCGCCCTCAACACGTTGAGCGCTTCCATTAACCGCGCCGTTCAAGGCTAAAAACACAACCGCATGCGCGACCTCTTTGACATCAACAAAACGTTGCAGCAATGAAGTCGGCTCGTGCTCCGCAAAATAATTGGCGATTAATTCCTGTGCCGGTTTGTTTTCTTCAGCGGCGAGGCCATCAAAATACTTTTCTACGCCTTCGGTCCAGGTGGGGCCCGGCAGCACCGAATTGACGGTTACGCGGGTACCCTTGGTTAGCTCGGCCATGCCCCGTGAGAGAGAAACAAGGGCCGTTTTTGTCATCGAATAATGGATCATCTGTGGCAATGGTTTTATCGCCGCTTCGCTCGATACATTGATGATCCGGCCATGGTCATGTTCCAGCATCGCCGGCATGATCGCCCTGCATAGCCTTACCACGCTCATGACATTGACCTGGAAATATCTGAGCCATTCTTCATCGTCTATATTGAAGAACTCCTGCACACCGAAGATTCCAGCATTGTTGACCAATACCTCTACCCGGCCCAGTGCGGTCAGCTGCTCAAGTACGCTGTCGCAGCCATCAGCAGTGCCCAGGTCACCATCAATACATGCAAATGCCCCGATCGATTCCTTCACGCTCTCAAGCTCATCGCGACTGCGGCCGTGTATCACCACCCTTGCATTTTTATCAATAAATGCTTCGGCAACGGCTTTGCCGATACCTTTAGTCGAACCTGTAACCAGGATTAGTTTGTTGCTTAGATCGGACATGTAGGTTCCTTTTAAAAGTGGTGGTCGATACATTGTACCCAGTATCCAAAAAAAGGGCCGGCGCGGCGTAATTTACCCTGGCACTTGACCCCGACCCCACAGCTTCCAGCTTCATGTCCTGGGCAGCGGGGAATTACGCAGACCCCAATTTGTTTGCATATGGTTTTTGTGCTTCCCACATCAACCCTTTTTATGTGATGCTCATCAACAACCCGTCGCAACGAAGGCAATACCAATGACCCCATGGAACAAACTGGCAATCGCACTCATCGTCTTCTCCACATCAATGGCAGCGCAGGCTGCCCCCAACCACGATAACGAGTTGGCATTGATAGCAGGCTGGCTGGATGCCCAGCGGGCTTACGACCGCGTGCCCGGTATCTCGGCGGCCATCGTGCACGACCAGGAATTGTTATGGAGCGGGGCTTCAGGGTTTGCGGATATCGAAGGTGGTCGTGAGGCGCAGGCCGATACCATCTATGGCATCTGCTCCATTTCCAAGTTGTTTACAGGTATCGCGGTGATGCAACTGCGCGATGAGGGCAAGGTCGCGCTTGATGATCCGATCGCCGACCTGCTGCCGTGGTTCGACTTGAAGCAAAGCTTTGCCGACAGCCCAGAAATGACGCTGCGCGCCACGCTGACCCACTCGGCCGGGCTGCCCAGGGAGTCTGATCATCCATACTGGGTGGGGCCCGATTTTATTTTCCCGACGACGGATCAGATCAGGCAGGAACTCGGCCACCAATCCACGCTTTACCCCGCGGATCGCTATCACCAGTACTCCAACCTGGGCCTCAGCCTGGTGGGTGAAATCGTCACTGAAAAATCCGGCGAAGACTATGCGTCCTACATCCGGAACCACATTTTGACACCGTTGAAATTGTCGGATACGGATACCGGTTTTCCGACCGATTCAAGGCAACCGCGCATCGCCACGGGTTACGGCTATCCGGGGCGGGCCGATGTTCTGCAGGCCATGCCGCGTTATGACGCCAAGGGTATAACACCGGCCGCCGGGTTCACCTCGACCGCGCTTGATCTTGCAAGTTTTGCTTCGTGGCAGTTCCGCGTGCGGGCCGGCGAAGACAAGCAGGTGCTGGCTGCCAACACGCTGCGTGAAATGCAAAGGGTGCAATGGATGGACTGGGACTGGAGTATCGCGCGCGGACTGGCCTTCGGTATTTACCGGGTGGGCGGGCGCACCCTGACCGGCCACGCGGGCGACTGCCCCGGTTTCAATACGCGTCTTTTCCTCGACCCGCAGAGCCTGTACGCGGTGAGCGTGCTGGCCAATCGCAACGGTGTGAATGTGGATGGTTATGCCGGGGTGATATTCGACATTCTCGAAGCCGGCGGTGCGGCGCCTGAAGCAGAAAAAGACGTAGCGCGCGACACAGCCCTGGACGACTTCACGGGCAGCTACAACCAGGCTCCCTGGTATGGCGAAGACCTGGTGTTCCGCTGGAAAGACGGGCTGGCCGTGGTCACGCTGCCAACCATGGAGCCGGTTAAAAACATGACAAGGCTAAAGCACATCGAGGGTGACCGCTTCCGGACGATTAGAAGCGATGACACGCTCGGCCACGAATTCATATTCCGCCGCGACGCCAGCGGCAAGGTGACCCACCTGGATTACCATTCCATATCGCTGCCCAGGATGTGAGGGTCTGTCTTTGCGCAAATGCAAAAGAGGCTGATGCTTTCTGACGATTAAATCGGCCGGGTTAAGCGTGCGGTTCAGGTACAAAATTGATTTCCAGTCTGTAACCTGCCGCGTTGGCATAACGTTCAATTGTGGAAAGCGTTGGTGAAACCTTCGAATTGACACTTTCCAGCCTGGAAATATTGCTTTTTTGGGTCTTTAAGGCAGCGGCCATTTGTTCCTGTGTAAACCCGGCTGCCAAACGTATGCCAATAAGTTTTCTGCGTAGTTCAAACGCTGGCGCCAGGCGCTCATAACCCGCCTTTACTTCTGGTTGGGTTAATGCCTCCTTTTTGAAGCCTTCAAACGAGGGTCTTGTCATTTCATTACCTCTTTCATTCGCTTTTGAGCCAATCTGATGGCTTTAACCGGTGTTTTTTGTGACTTTTTAACGAAAACAAACACAATCACCAGTTCCCGCTCTGGCGCAATACAATAAAGTGCGCGCCCAATCCCCTCTTTACCATGCGCGCGTACCTCATATAACCCCGAACTCACTGGCCGGACATGAGGCATACCTATGGCTGGTCCGAACTCCTTTAAAAGCTCCAGTGAATGGAGAAGGTTCGCAAGAATGCCCTGCGGAAACGCCAACGCTTGCGATCTGACCTTCTTGTTGTAGAAGGTAATCCTCCAATTCATTTTGGATTGTTATCATATATGATAACACTAAGATGTTTCATTTCAACCCTTGGAAAGTTCCTGTTGCCCGGCCACCAGTATGTCTGGCGCCTAAAGGTGACAGAAGAGGAAAAAAGCGGGGGCTCCTGTAGGTATTGATGAGCTAACGAGAAATGGAGCAAAAATAAATATTTTGACACCCTGGTCGCTCAAACCATGGTTATCCTCACGTTTACACGACGCCAGCGGCGAGGTAACCCGCCTGGACGGCTATTCCATATCGCTGCCCAGGATAAGAGGGTCTGTCTTTGCGGGCCGCCAGGCTGATATTTGGGGCCGGCGTTAAAACCAGTCATTCATGGTTCTTACCCTGACCCCGTCATCGGTGTCGCAATTTGCGCCAGACCAGGGTGTAGATGACGGTGTTAACCAACAGCACCGCCAGGCCCAGAATGACTTGCGTTTCAGGGCCTAGTGCCGCCGGGTAAACCAGCGGCATTAGGTAATGTTCGATAAAACCGCTGGTATAACCACCGCCACCGGCTTTGGCGCGCAGGTCGTTCTCCAGGTAGGTCAGCGGACAGACCCAGCCGCGGAATTCAATGAGCATGCCCCACAGCGCAGCGGGCACATGAAGCCAGACCACCCCGCGACGCCATAGAGCAAACAGGCCGCCAAATACGACGAACAGGATAAATGTCGCGTGCAGAATAAGCACCAGGTTTGCGAGCAGAGCGTACGGCATGATCCGGGGTCTGATCGGTGAGACAGATTGTGATTTAACCGCTGACAACGAAAAATGGCAAGACGTCTTTTAAGATTTGGGGTTCCCCATGATGACAACCGTGTTTGGAAAGATGTCGTTTGAACCGGGCCTTGCACTGAGTTAATGCGTTACGGGTTCGGGTCCACGATCACCTGCGTCATCTGACGCTTGCCCTAACCAGCGCGCGCCGCCACTCAAAATGCATTGATTAAATGAATCTTTTGGCATTTGACAGTTAAGCCACTATGCTTAGCAACAATCGCGGTCAAAAAGAATTTATCCATTGTCTTTTTTTAACGAACTCAAACGACGCAAAGTCGTACGCGTAGCAATCGCGTACCTTATCCTGGCCTGGTTAATGGCGCAGGTGGCCGAAATGCTGCTCGAAGCTTTTGGGTCACCGGCATGGGTATTCAAAACACTGCTCGGCCTGTTTTTAATCGGTTTTCCGTTCGCACTGTTTTTTGCCTGGGCCTTCGAATTGACACGCGATGGGCTCAAACGCACCGAAGAGGTCGAAGCCGGCAGCAACACAAAATACCACCCCATGCGTAACATCGGCCTTGTCATCATTGGCTTGCTGGTGCTGGTGCTGGGGTATCTCAGCTACGACAAAATCGCGGTTGAGCCAGAGACGATAACGCAAGCCGGCCCGGTTCAATCCGGCAAGCCCGGCGAGGCCCCAAAAAGCATTTCCCTCGCGGTACTGCCCTTTGTAAACATGTCCTCCGATAAGGAGCAGGAGTATTTTTCCGATGGTATTTCGGAGGAGTTGCTCAACGTGCTGGCAAATGCCGGCGGTATCGAGGTCGCCTCGAGAACCTCGGCATTCGCCTTTAAAGGTAAAGACCGCAACATTTCAGAGATTGCCAAAATACTCAATGTCGACCACGTTTTGGAAGGCAGTGTCAGGCGTTCCGGAAGCACCATCCGCATCACCGCCCAGTTGATCGATGCATCAACAGACAAACATATCTGGTCGGACACCTATGACCGTGAGTTTACCGACGTATTCAAGGTCCAGGATGAAATCGCCAACAAGATCGTCACCGCGCTCTCGGAAAAGTTTGGCATCAAGGCCGAGGCGGTATCCGTCGAGCAGGTGACCACCAATATGGGTGCTTACGACCTGTATTTGCAGGCCCTGGCCGCCGGTCGCATTTTTTCGTTGGAAGGCGAGGTCAAACGCATCGAACTATTGCGCGAAGCCCTGAGCCTTGACCCCGATTTTGTTGATGCGATTCTGTTATTGAGCCTGCGGCTGAATTATTTACCAACGTGGGATGCAAGTTTAGATAATAAAACGTATAACGACGAGGCTTTGTTGTTTGCCAATAAAGCTTTGGCGCTGGCGCCCGGGGATGCCAGGGTGCATCGGGTGCTGGCCGAGGTGGCTTTCCAGGCCTACCGCTTCGAAGATATGCAAAAACACGCCGAAGACGCCCTCGCGCTTGACCCTGATAACACACGTTTTTTGTCGTACATCAAGCTCAACCTTGGATATCTGAAGACGTCCCTGGAGGCCACCAACTCGATGCTCAGTGCCGATCCGGGATATAACTGGGCGCATGTCGCCAAGGCGCTCGCCCTGGAAGGTCTGGGCAGGCAGGATGAAGCGCTGCAATCCATGAAAGATGCTTTCTACTATGGGTACACGGGCATGATCCAGATCCTGCTCATCGACGATGCATACCGGAAAGGGGACAGGACCTCCTGGGGAACCTTGCTTGCATTGCAAATGATCTCGACGCATATCCGTTATCCGGATTTCCCGCTCATGCGATTGCTGCCGCAACTCGAGGCCATCGTGTTCGCACAGGAAAGCGACAAGGACAGGGAGATTGCCCGTTACTGGATGATGGCAAAAGACCAGGGCTACGAGAGACAGGATATTTTGTTGCCTTATCAGTACACCACGCTCATGGCGCTAAAAGAATATCAATACATGGCCGATGAGTTCTGGGGTAACGAGACCATGGCATGGATGTGGATGCGACAATTGCGTCCATTCCGCCAATCTGAGCCTTTCAAACGCAAAGTTCGCGAAAGCGGGATGCTGGCCTACTGGCAAAAGCATGGCTGGCCGGACCTGTGCCATGCGGTTGGCAAGGATGATTTTGTGTGTGACTGACAGGCCGGTGCATGTGTGGTCAGAGTAAAGTGCCAGAGTGATTTACTCTGACCCCGCGTCTTCCGCGTCTTCGTGCAGGTAATCAGTCGTCAGAAGATTTGCCAAAAAAGCTGTCAAACCCAAGCTCTTGCGCGACACTGCCGTCCAGCAGCTTAAACAAAAAAGACCGGCGTGCGTACTGTTCTTCTTTAAACGCTTTAAACGCCAACTCTTCCGGTGTGAGAAGCCTGCTTTCCGGCCGCTTTGCCTGTACAGCTTCAGGGACAGGTCGGTGCTCAACTTTTGACGCAACTTTGGGCAACCCCGAAAACTCTTCGTCATCAAACCAAAGTAGCTGACAGCTGCGGCACACATCAATCTTTATCACACCCTCCTGTCCAACTGCCTCGACCACGCTGAGTGGATTTTTGCAGCCGGGGCATGGCCGTCCCGTTTCAGTTTGACCCGAGGAGAGCTTTCGCCAGATGTTTTTAAACGTTGCGGTAGCCAGCCCCTTGCGCACGGTGGGTAATGAAATCGCGAGTCCCCTGCAAGACACGCATTTCCAAAGACGAACATCTTCCAGCTTTTGCGCCTCGAGCGAGACATTGCAGGTGGGGCATGAAAAATCCATTTTCAGGATTTAATTCAAAAAAGGCGCAACACTACAAGGCAAGTTCCAGGACAAGTTCAATCAACTCGTCCCTGGATATCACGTTGTCGTGATTTGCATCGAACTGCTTGAATATGTCGCTGCTAAAATTTAAACCCTGCTGATGCAACAAGCTCTCGGCAAGTGCAATAAACTCGCCTTTCGAAATTACGCCGTCGTTATTGACGTCAAAGACATCAAATAGCTCGGCAACCATCTGTTCGGTATCCATAGCGCGAAGTGTATCGAAAAAAAGCGTCCGGATAAATTTTTGTAACGAAAGTATCCCCTCTTTTTTTGAGCAACCTCTTTTGCCAGGGTTATGTACCAGGGCATCCGCAAGCCACGGCTTCCGGCGCAGCCGGTCTGACCGAACCCGAAGACATGTCGGGACACGAGTTTCAGCGGGGGCGGCGAACCCGCTACAAAATGCAATGCTTAGAACCTGAAATGTAAGCAGGGCTGACGCGCAGCTGCGTATGATGGATCAAACGCTGTGGCGGGCAAATGGACCATGGCATGATGGTTGTTATGCCGTTGCAGTGTGAATAAAAGGGCCCTCACCCATTTGCTGAACCCCGGTTAATAAAGGGCTCAACCGGAAAAATCATCGACAACCGTACCCCAGGCCTTCAATCTCGCCAGGCTTACCAATGATTCCTTTTTGCCAAGGACGAAGTCATGCAGGTGTTTCGCCACGGCGGGATAAAAAACCGCACCAAAACGGCTCTTTATCTCTGCCGAGAACCGGGAGTTGAGAAACTTGAAGGGACTCGCGATTAACTTTTCGGTGACTTCCTGGTCATCCAAATGCAGATACACCGCGGTTGAATGGGACATCGCGTGACGGGCCTTTTCGATCTCGTGTTCATAATCAGGGGGGTTGTGACACAAAACCACGCTCACCCGCTCCTTACCCGACGGCAGCCAGACCCGGTTGAAGATGCCGTTAAACGGCTCCCTGAACCGGTGCTCTTTTGTCTGTAAAGACGGGCTGACATCAATGAGCCCGAACTTCGAGTGAACCAGCCAGTTGTGTCCGCTGTTATAGTGGCTTTCCTGACCGATGGCAAATGCGGCATTGCCGGCAACCGGCCCCTGCACAAACATGCACTTGCCGGTGGCTATCCTTGGATAGATATCGCCACTCTTTAGCATCAAAGCCATGACCAGCGCATGGTCGCGGCTATTCCAGCCCTGGTCGATTTCACCGTCAGTGCCGGTATGGCTATTGGAATAAAGCAGGTGATTGATTTCTTTCTTGAACGCAGCCGTGCCCATCATGCGCGATTTATCAACCTGGTTGGTGACAGCCATTTCTTTCCCTATGTGTCTTTTCAGCGATCAGTACAGCTATTTAATTGCCTGGCTTTTATTCGATAACCGGTATTCTCAGTGGTTGCAGATTTTATCTTGCGCGGTGTTGAAGCCGTCGGCGCGCGCAACAAATTTGCCCCGGCTTTGCAGAAAATCGATCACCGCGTTGACGTC
>DATCZY010000015.1:0-4121 GCA_036525655.1 Lysobacterales bacterium
GCTGGGATGCGGCGGTGTGGTCTCGTCCGGCCTGGAGGTCAGCGCCCTGCGCGAACACGCCGACCCGCGTCTGATAACGGTGTGTCCCGGTATCCGGCCGATTCACAATGATGATGATCAGCAACGTGTCATGACGCCTTACCAGGCTATCCGCGACGGCGCAGACTACCTGGTCGTCGGCAGACCCATACGTACCGCCAGCGATCCCGCTGCGGCCGCTGAAGCGATACAGGCTGACATCGCCCGCGCGCTCACGGACCCGTAAAAGCGTCACGAAACTTTACTTTCTACACGTTTCGTCGTAAAAAGACCTTCCTTGTACCTTTTGCAGGTGTTGACAACTCTTAATGTTTAACATTACGATACACGCCTAACTAATTAATAGAATAATATTTTTCAATTTTATTCGATTAACCGATCCTCTCCGGCTCCGCCGGATTTTCCGGGCAGACCTTGTGTCTTGCCCGGATTTTTTATGCGCGCTTACAAATCCAAGCTAGAATAGCGGCCTGTTAAGCAAAACTAAGAGCCATGGGTAAGCAAGACACCAAACTCAACCTGACCGCCGAACTGAAACTGCGTTGGCACGTGATTTTGCGGGATATTCTGAATTTGTGGGTCAAGCCCCGCATCAAGGCCGATCCGGATGGAAATATCGGCGGCGCCAGTGACAAGCCCATCTGCTATGTGATGGATTCATACGCGCTTTCTTCCGTATTGATCCTGGACAAATATTGCGAGCAACAAAATCTGGCAAGACCGCTGTTACCGGTATCGGACATACCCGAAAGCCCGGCCCGTTCCTATGCCGTGCTGAAACGGCTTAAAGGTGTTTTATTCCGCAGACCGGATCCACGCAGCCATTCCAAGATGTTGCAACTGATGATCGAAAAGAACTGGACGAATCCGGAACTGGATATCCAACTGGTTCCCGTGACCATACTTGTCGGCCAGAGGCCCAGCAAGGACAGTGGTTTAACCCGTGTCATCTTTACCGAGAACTGGGAGATCGGCGGACGGCTTCGCCGGCTCTTCAGTACAGTGGTCAACGGCCGCAGAACCTTTATCCAGTTCAGCCGTCCGATCTCCCTGAAGGAGCTGGCGGCTGAAGGTCTGGATGCACCGGTCGCGCTGCGCAAGATTTCGCGTATCCTCAGGGTGCATTTCAAACGCGTGCGGACCGCCGCGATAGGACCGGACCTGTCACACCGCCGCACCATGGTTGACATGGTCATCAATTCACCGACCGTTCGCGCAGCCACGAAGGAAGAGGCACGGCGCTCTGGCATTACCTACGAACAGGCCCGCAGACAGGCCATAAAACACGTACGTGAGATCGCGGCCAATTACTCTTACTCGGCCATCGTTATCGCGGAAATCGTGGTTTCGTGGCTGTGGAATCGTATTTATAACGGTATCAAGGTGCATTATTTCGAAGGGCTTCAACACCAGGCCCTGGGCCACGAAGTCATCTACGTGCCCTGTCACCGCAGTCACCTCGACTACGTACTGGTGTCGTACCTTGTCCATGAGCACGGTTTTATTCCACCGCATATCGCTGCAGGTCTCAATCTGAACCTGCCGCTGGTCGGTCCATTGATGCGGCGTTGCGGCGCGTTTTTTCTGCGCCGGTCCTTTCGTTCCGAAAAACTCTATTCCACCGTTTTCTACGAGTACCTCAGCATGATCCAGACCCAGGGTGTCTCGATTGAGTATTTTATCGAGGGCACCCGTAGCCGCACCGGTCGCCTACTGCCGCCCAAGGCCGGCATGCTGGCCATGTCCGTCAGGAGCTATCTGAATGCACCCGTCAGGCCGATCATGTTTCAACCGGTTTACATAGGCTATGAGCGCCTGGTGGAAGGTGAAAGTTACACCACGGAATTATCGGGTAAAGCCAAGCGTTCCGAAAAATTCACTGACCTTGGGAAAATATTTGGCATACTCCGGCATAATTACGGCGAGGCACACGTCAGCCTGTGTGAACCCATATTCCTCGACGACCTGCTCAACCAGCAGGACCCGCAGTGGCAGGAAACCATCAAAAAGCAGGCCCGGCGGCCCGATTGGCTGAACACTGTCATCGCCGACCTTGGCCAGAAAATCATGACGAATATCAACGCCAGCGCCGATGTGAACCCGGTCAACCTGCTGGCGCTGGCGTTGCTGGGTACACCCCGGCACGCGATGGGTGAAAAGCAACTGGCGCGGCAAATTGATCTGTACAAGACCCTGTTAAGCCACAAGCCGACACCTGAACGCGTGACTCTCACTGAGAAAAGCGCCGAAGAAATCATTGCCTACGGTTTTGAAATGAAAATCCTGCAACGCCAGGAACACGTGCTGGGCGACATTATTTCGCTGCGACCCGAACGTGCCGTGAGCCTGACTTTCTTCCGTAACAATATCGCCCACCTGATGGCATTGCCTTCGCTGGTGGCCTGTTGCTTCCTCGAACACCGTTATTTCCAGATCAAAAACCTGCACAAGTTCGCGATCGTCGTGCAGCCATTTCTGCAGGCTGAACTGTTCATACCCTGGGGTCAGCGCCAGATTACAAAGGCCCTGGATGATTCCATCGAACAACTGTTTCAAAGCGGCCTGTTGATCCGAAAGGAGGACGGGGAAACATTGTCGCGTGCAAAGGACAATCCGGAAGCCGTTTTACGGCTCAATATACTTGCGCACAGCCTGTTGCAGACCATACACCGTTACCTGATAACCATTTCAATACTGGCCCGCTATGGCTCTGGTATTTTGAGCAGGGCGGAACTTGAAAACCTCTGCATTCAGACGGCACAGCGAATATCCATGCTGCACGAGTTCAACGCGCCGGAATTTTATGACAAGGCCCTGTTCAAGGAGTTTATCGCCGAACTGCGCAACACCGGTTACCTGTCACCGAACAAGGACAACAAGCTGGTATTTGACGAGCGTCTTGAAAAGATCAGCAAGGAAGCGAGATATATTCTCGGCGAAGAAATCCGTCTCGAGATCGATCGCCAGACACCTTTTTCCGAAGCGGAAAACCAGGCTGATTAACGACTGGTAGCCCGCTGGTTTGGCCCCTGGTAACGAGGGAACGCCGTCAGGCTGCTAGGCATCCATATCCGGTATCAATTTGGATTCCAGCCGGGTGATCCAGTCCTTGAGTTTCAACTTGCGTTTTTTCAAGCGCCGTAAATGCAATTGATCCTGCCGTGGGTCCAGGGCCATGCGATCGATCGCCATATCAAGGTCGCGGTGCTCTTCACGCAACTCGAAAAGCAATTGTCGTATTTCCGAAGTATCTTCCGATTTCATGAAATTCCGAATCTAATATAGACTTCTGTGTTGCACTATAACACCAAGCGTATCCAAATTAATCCACACTGGGAGAATTTGATCCATGGATCGAAGAAAATTTGTAGCTGCCGCAGGCCTGGCAGGGGCGACGGGACTGTTGGGCGCGTGTGGTAAGCAAGCCGGACCTCAAACCGATTGCGGCGACCGAACCTCGACAGAGCGTTTCGAATGGAAGATGGTGACATCATGGCCGCGCGATTTCCCGGGCCTTGGAACCGGCGCCAACCGCCTGGCCGAATCCATCAACCAGCTCAGTAACGGCCGTCTGAAAATCAAGGTTTATGGCGGCAATGAACTGGTGCCGGCATTCGAAGTATTCGATGCCGTCCAGCAGCGAACTGCAGAAATGGGCCACAGCGCCACCTATTACTGGAAAGGCAAGGCGTCGGAAGCACAGTTTTTTTCGGGTATACCTTTCGGCATGACGGCGCAGGAGCTGAATGGCTGGATTTATTATGGAGGAGGTCTCGAACTGTGGCGGGAAGCTTATGCGCCGCACGGTCTGGTGCCATTCCTGGCGGGAAATTCAGGCCCACAGATGGGTGGCTGGTTCAATCGCGAGATCAACAGCATTGCCGACATCCAGGGACTGAAAATGCGTATCCCCGGCCCCGGCGGGGAAATTCTCAAGCGCGCCGGCGGCACACCCACCAACATCCCGGGCGCCGAACTGTTCACGGCCTTACAAACGGGCACCATTGATGCAGCCGAATGGGTTGGTCCCTATAACGACCTGGCCTTCGGTCTTTTCAGGGCGGCGAAATACTACTATTACC
>DATCZY010000016.1:0-9466 GCA_036525655.1 Lysobacterales bacterium
GGCATGGCGGTGGTATAGATGTAACTGCGCGCCTCGTTGACCAGGTGATCGATGAGTTTTTCAGAACCGGCGACAAACGCCCCAAAGCAACCAAAAGCCTTGCCCAGGGTGCCGGTCAGGACCGGTACTTCGCTGTCGTCGAGCCCGACCGCCGCGACGCTGCCCCGTCCGCCGGGGCCACAAACACCGATGCCATGTGCATCGTCAATGGCCAGCCAGGCGCCGTGTTCCCGGCACAGCTCAGCCATCCGGCTTAATGGTGCGGTATCGCCATCCATCGAAAAGACACCGTCACTGACCACCAGCGTATGACCGTCAACGGTGCTCGCCAGGCGTCTGCGCAAAGCATCCATATCAGCATGTGCATAGCGCGACAAGCGCGCCTCGGAGAGCCGTGCGGCGTCGATCAGCGAAGCATGGCAGAGCCGGTCCTGGATGATGACGTCACCTTTGCCCGTCAGGCTGGTTGCCACCGCCAGGTTGGCAAGGTAACCCGAGGAGCACAGCAGGACCTTGTCACGTTGAAGAAACTTCGCGAGTTCCTGCTCCAACAGCTGGTGTTGTTCGCGGTAACCGGTAACCAGCGCCGATGCGCCACTGCCCACACCCTGCTCTTGTGCAGCATCTTTGAGTGCCGTGACGAGATCCGGGTGCGCGGCCAGCCCGAGGTAGTCGTTGCTGCTGAAATTGAGCAGGGCCGAGCCTTCGTGCCGTGTTTCAACCGGATCGCCGCCACTCAGTAAACGCCGGTGACGTTCAAGGTGACGTGTTTTTCTGAGCGCGGCGCCGGCTTCCAACCACCGCTCCAGGTCACCGGCGAAACGCCCGGGTGAATCAACCATACCGTCAGCCCGCAGCGGTGTGCCGTGGTTCGGTGGTTTGCATACCAAGGCGCTTCAGCAAGGCCATGTCGCGGGCAGCCTCGGGGTTATCCGTGGTCAGGAGTTTGTCACCGTAAAAAATTGAGTTGGCCCCGGCAAAAAAGCACAGGGCCTGCATTTCATCGTTCATTTGAGTACGACCAGCAGACAGTCGCACCACCGATTTGGGCATGACGATGCGGGCGATTGCGATCGTACGTACGAATTCCAGCGGATCTATGGCCTCTACGCCAGCCAGTGGCGTGCCCGGCACCTGCACCAGGTTATTGACTGGAACGCTTTGCGGATGGCTGGGCAGGTTGGCCAGTTGCACGATCAGTTGCGCCCGGTCCTCGCGGGTCTCGCCCATGCCGACGATGCCGCCGCAACACACATTCAGACCGGCGGAACGGACGTTCTCCAGGGTTTCGAGACGGTGCTCGTAAGTTCTTGTCTGGATGACTTCCTTGTAGTATTCCGGCGAGGTATCCAGGTTGT
This sequence comes from Lysobacterales bacterium, assembly GCA_036525655.1. GTDB lineage: Bacteria > Pseudomonadota > Gammaproteobacteria > Xanthomonadales > SZUA-36 > SZUA-36. The sequence goes on from DATCZY010000016.1 coordinate 1,359, forward strand.
GATTGTAATAATCCAGTCCTGCATCCTTGAGACGTTCCGCCTGCCGGCCATTGAGCATACCCAGTGTCACGCAGGTTTCCATGCCCAGGGCCTTGACGCCCTTGACCATTTCGATGACCTTGTCGAGATCGCGGTCCTTGGGGCTGCGCCATGCCGCACCCATGCAAAAGCGCGAGGCGCCACCGTCTTTAGCCGCCTGTGCGGCCTCCAGAACAGCCCCTACATCCATGACCGTTTCAGGCTCCAAACCGGTGTCATAACGGACACTTTGCGGACAATACTTACAATCTTCGGGGCAGGCGCCCGTCTTGATACTGAGCAAAGTGCTGATTTGAACTTCGCGCGGATCGAAGTACAAACGATGTACCTGATGTGCACGGAACAACAACTCATTAAACGGAAGTTCAAAAAGGTCCATCACTTCGGACTGCGACCAGTCGTGGCGGACTTCAGCTTTGTGGATGCTCATGTTGTAAAGACTCCTGCCTCAATAAGATCGTCGTATGCCGCAATAGGCCCGACCGGGGCATGCAGTATGAAAAGCACATCATGACCTGTCAACCTGAAAACATACTCCAGGTTGACAGGCGCTGGTGGCAGCAAGCACTCGACGTCCTGTTGCCACCGCGCTGTGTGCTCTGCGGCCAACCCTCGGGGCCTGTCTGCATCTGTGCCGGGTGCAGAGCCGACTTACCCTGGCACGGTCCGCACTGCCTGCGCTGCGGCCTGCCGCTGGGTTCGGCGCATGACAAAATTTGCGGCGCCTGCATCCAAAAGCCCCCGCCCTTCATGCGCACGGTTTGCCCGTTGCAATACGAGTTTCCGGCGAACCGGCTGGTACAGGCCTTCAAATACAAGCGTCAATTGGCGGCTGGCAGGGTTTTGAGCCATCTGCTGTGTGAGTACGTCAGCGTGCAGCAACAGCAGCCACCCGACATACTGATCCCTGTACCGCTGCACAATCTGCGCATGCTAAAGCGGGGGTTCAACCAGGCATATGAAATGGCGTCCTACGCCGGTCGTGTATTGGATATCCCCGTACTCAATGACGCATTGAGACGGCGGCGAAATACGCAGGCGCAATCCGGCCTGAGCCGAAAACAGCGCCGCAAAAACCTGCAGGGGGCATTTTACTGGCACGGCAGGGCAAGACCGGGCCGCCATGTTGTCTTGATCGATGACGTGATGACCACCGGAACAACGCTCACCGAATGCGCCAGGGTTCTGAGAAAAGCCGGCGCGAAGCGTGTAGATGTGTGGGTTGCGGCGCGCGCGGTTCCGGCCAACCGCCGAGGCGGCGCTGCCATGTTCAGTCAGAATCAGCCAGCACGGCCCAGCGCTCATGGTCACACCACTGGCCGTTGATCCGCAGAAAGCGCGGGGAAAAGCCTTCATATTGAAAACCCGTGCTCCTGGCCAGCGCGATGGATGCATGGTTGCCCGGCTGAATATTGGCCTCAAGCCGGTGCAGGCCAAGCTTGTCAAAGGCGTAACGGATGACCTGCAACATGCCTTCTTTCATATACCCCCTTTCGGCATGACCGGCCACGCCGTAGTAACTGACATAGGCGCTGCACAGGGCCTCGTAGGTGATGATATTCAAATTGATCACGCCACAGATAGCATCCTCGTGCATGAGCTTCACCAGGAACCCGGCCTCATTTACCCGCTCCAGCCGGCTCATGTATCGTTGCCAGCCGGCGTGGTCCTTGGGCGCCGAAACCCAAGGGTGATGCAATCCGACGCTGTCCCGCATCGCAGCCAGGAACGCCTCTTCATCCGCAGCTTCCGGCGGCTGAATTCTTGTCCTGAAACCTTGTGTGGAAAGCATCATCGATCAGTCTATAACGTACGTGATCAGCAACCCGGCCCAGATGGCCACGCCGACCCAGTTATTGTTCAGAAAAGCTTTGAAACAGGCATCCCGATCACGGTTTCTGACCTGGTACTGCTGCCGGGCAAACAGCACGGCGGCAACCGCCACGCCGGCGAACCACGGCCAACCAAATTGCAGTTTCAAACCTAGCCATATGAGCAGGGCAATCATCATCATTTTCAGCAGGCGCAAGATCACGAGATCAAAACGGCCAAACAGGATGGCGGTGGATTTTAGCCCTATGGATATATCATCATCGCGGTCCACCATCGCGTAGAGGGTATCGTAGATAACCGACCAGATCACGTTGATGAGCAAAATCAGCCACGCGGCCGCCACCAGGTGTCCCGTCTCCGCGGCAAAGGCCATGGGTATTCCCCAGCCAAAAGCGACCCCCAGCACAACCTGCGGGAGATGTGTCCAGCGCTTGAAGAAAGGGTACGTGGAGGCCAGCAAGGCACCGGCAAACGCCAGCTTTATGGTCAGGGCATTGGTCATCAGGACCAGCCCGAAAGCCAGCAACATCAACACGAAGAAAGTTACCAGCGCCTCACGTACCGTCAACTCACCGGAAGCCAATGGCCGGTTCCGTGTGCGTTCGACGTGCGGGTCAAAATCGCGGTCGGCGACATCGTTCATGATGCAGCCCGCCGCGCGCATCAGCACAACACCGGTGCAAAAAATCAGCACATTCTTGAGCGAAGGCTGACCAGCACCGGCAATCCACAAGGCCCACAGCGTCGGCCACAATAGCAATAAGATGCCAATCGGCCGGTCGAACCGCATCAGGCGCCACAAGGCGTTCCATTTCACTCGCATCTGCGGGATTGTATGGCAATGCAAAGCACGTGTAAGCATCTGTGAGAAAAAAACCATTACAATGCGCGCCATGGAACTCATCGACATTGGCTGCAACCTCACCCACGACTCGTTTGATGCCGACCGAAGCGAGGTGATTCAGGCGGCGTTCGAAGCCGGCGTAAGCCAGATAATCGTTACCGGCGCCAGCGCCAAAGGCAGCCAGGAAGCGTTGCAATTGGCCAGGCAGTGGCCGCAGCAATTGTTCGCGACCGCCGGCGTGCACCCGCACCACGCCGCCGACTACGATAGCGAAACCGATCGTTTTTTACGCGATCTGGCCGGACAACCCGGTCTCGTCGCTATCGGTGAAACCGGACTGGATTACTTTCGCGATTTTTCTCCACGCAAGGCGCAAAGATCGGCGTTTGAACAGCAGGTTCAGATCGCCATCGATACCGGTTTGCCATTCTTCCTGCATCAACGTGATGCGCATGAAGATTTTGTGGCGATTCTCAAAGAATACCGTGACCGGTTGAGCGACGTGGTCGTGCACTGTTTCACCGGCAGCAAAGCCGAACTGCACGAGTGTCTCGATCTGGATTGTTATATCGGCATCACCGGATGGATTTGCGATGAGCGGCGCGGTACGCATATGAAAGAATACATGCGCGATATTCCGTCCGACCGCCTGATGATCGAAACCGACGCACCCTACCTGAAACCGCGTAACCTGCGCCCGAAAATCAAGAGCCATCGCAATGAGCCGAGGTTATTGCCGTGGATACTCGGCACCCTCGCCGCCTGCCGCAATGAATATCCGCAGGAACTGGCGGAGGCAACCACCGCAAATGCACGGAAATTTTTTCGCATACAGGGCCAACGGCCGCCCGTGGGTTGAAGAGCAGGATCAAAGTTGCCAGCCGGAAGATCAGGAAGCAGGGCGTCGGGACAAACAACAAGACAAACGCGGCAAATTGACCACGCTGCAGGCAAAAAAAAGGAGCCGAACGGCTCCTCTTTTTTCTCGCAAGCGATTAACTAACCGATAAACTGGGCCGCGAGCATGATCACGCGCTTGCGCTGTGTTTTCAACTCCCTTTCCAACTCCCGGTAACGGGTGGTCAGGGCATTTTGTTCGAGGACATCGACCAGCTTCTGCCGGCTTTGTTGTACGCGATCCAACTGCAATTGCTGCCATTGGTTAACCGTTTCCTTGAACTGCATATATTCCTTCTCCAGCATTTCGCGCCAACGCGAGTTACCTGAGGAGCGTTCGATTTTTTCCTGGGCGCGCTTGAATACCATCGCCAGTCGGGCGCGCTGGATCTTGAAATCCGGTGTGCGCTTCAGGTTTTTAGCCAGACCCAGCCATGCGCAGGTGGCAATAAACCACTTGTTGATGTCGTACTGCCACCAGCGAATACCGTTGCGGTAATCATTCTGAAACAGGTGGTGAAAATTGTGGTAACCCTCACCATAAGTAACGATGGCGAGAAACCAGTTATCCCTTGCGGAATTTTCGTCGGTGTAAGGGCGGCTACCCCACATGTGCGCGAGGGAGTTGATAAAAAACGTGACGTGATGGCTGACCACCAGGCGCAGGATGCCGGCGAGTAAAAACACACCCCAGATATCACCCACCATCCAACCCAGCAACAGCGGCAGCATGACATTGGTCACCAGCACCAACGGCCAGTAATACTTGTGCTGCCAGGCGACGATCGGGTCACGTTGCAGGTCGGGTACAACACTCCAGTCCAGTTTGCCGCTCTCGTAATCCTTCAGCATCCAGCCGACGTGCGCAAACCAGAAACCACGGCCGATTGAATACGGATCCTTGTCATTGTCATCCACATCACGGTGGTGAAAACGGTGGCGGATACACCACACCAGGATGCTGTTTTGCAATGCCATACCACCGACGATTGCCAGGTATAAACGCATGATCCAGCTTGCTTCGTAGGCCCTGTGGGACCACAGGCGGTGGTATCCACTGCCGATTCCGATACCGCTTGCCACCAGGAAAATCGCGAAGAACACCCAGGCCCAATCGCTGAAGCCATAAACAAACCCGTACCAGGGCACGATGGTCACGGCAGCCAGGAAGGTCAGGCCGAGAACCAGCGTGACAGGCCAGTTAATCGGGGCCTTTTCAGTTTTAAAATCTTTTGTCATTAATAATTGCTCAATACAGATGTTGAAACACAATCCTTCATTTTATCGCAGAGTACAAATTGAGTCGTTAAGATTTCATCAAAACCATCAACTTCTCAGACCGGTCCCGCGGTGCAGAAGCCACAGGCAAAGGCTGGCCAGCGCGACGCAGAACCCGCCCATAATCATATAGGCATAGGTGATTTCGACATCTGATACACCGAGAATCCCGTAGCGGAAGCCATTCACCATGTACAAAATAGGGTTGAAGGCTGACACTTTCTGCCAGAATTCCGGAAGCAGATCGATTGAATAGAATACGCCGCCAAGATAGGTCAGCGGTGTGAGTATAAAGGTCGGAATGATCGCAATATCATCGAACTTGTTGGCGAATATGGCATTGACCATACCGGCCATGGCAAATACGATCGAAGTCATCAACAGCACCGTGACCATGATCAGCGGGTGCTGAATTTCGACACGGGTAAAAAACAGCGAAATCAACATGACCACCGCACCGACCATCAGGCCCCGTACCAATGCACCGGTCACGTAACCAGCGAGAATGACCCAGTTCGGCAACGGCGAAATCAACAATTCTTCAATATGCCGCCCGAACTTGGCGCCAAAAAAAGATGAAACCATGTTGCCGTAGGAGTTGGTGATGACGGACATCATGATCAAACCCGGTACGATGAACTGCATGTAGTCGAAGCCGCCCATCTCACCGATCCGGCGGCCGATCAAGTTGCCAAAAATGATGAAGTACAGCGTCATGGTAATGGCAGGTGGCACCACGGTCTGAGCCCAGATGCGCAGTATGCGCGTGACTTCCTTGTGCACGATGGTCTTGTAACCCACCCAATTCACCCGCGCGTTCATACCGTCGCTCCCTTGTCCACCAGGCGCAGAAACAGTTCTTCGAGGCGGTTGGCCTTGTTTCTCATACTCATCACGTGCACACCCGATTGATCCAAAGCGGAGAATAACGCATTCAGTGACTTTCGCTTCGGTAGCGAGGCTTCGAGCGTAAACGCGTCACGCAGCTTGAATTCCATGCCATCTATTTGCGGCACTACCGCCAGTGGCTCTTGCAGGTCGAGTACAAAGGTCTCTATGTCCAGGGTACCCAGCAGGGATTTCATATCCGAATTCTGGATGATTTTACCGTGATCGATAATGGCGATATTGCGACACAGTTCCTCGGCTTCCTCCAGGTAGTGCGTGGTCAGGATCACCGTCGTTCCGCTTTCGTTGATCTGGCGGATGAATTCCCACATCGACCGTCTGATCTCGATATCCACACCGGCCGTCGGTTCGTCCAGGATCAGTAGCCTGGGTTCATTGACCATCGCACGGGCAATCATCAGGCGCCGCTTCATACCACCCGACAGCGCCCTGGAAATCTTGTCATGCTTGTCCCACAACTGTAATTGCCTGAGATACTTTTCGGCCCGCTCAAAGGCCACTTTTCGATTGATACCGTAAAAGCCGGCCTGGTTGACGATGATTTCCAGCGGCTTTTCAAACTGGTTGAAGTTCAGTTCCTGCGGAACCAGGCCGATATACGACATAGCCTTCGACCGTTGTTTCTGCACGCTGGTGCCAAAAATATTAACCTCTCCGGAGCTTGCGTTGACCAGCGAACTGATGATGCCGATCAGGGTGGATTTTCCGGCGCCGTTGGGCCCCAAAAATGCAAAAAAGTCGCCTTCTTCAACATTCAGGGAAATACCCTTCAGCGCCTCCACGCCATTGGCGTATGTTTTGGTTAAATTTTTGACTTCCAGTGCATGCATGAAACGTTCGACCCTGCTTGGTTGAGCGCACATTATACGGGTGAAAAATCCCGTTGTGGGAACACAAACAGCGGCGCGAATCGGCCGCGGCCCGGACGTCGCCGTGACAGCGGGATTGGTTGAGGCCAGAAAATGTGACAAATAGCCTATGGACGCAGGCCCGCGGGCTGTTTACCCTGTGCCATCGGTCAACAGACATCATATTGAATGAATAAAGCAAATTTCCTCGTTGCGCTTTTAATGTTCGCGCTGCCAACCCGGGTTCTGGCTTTGCCGGATTCAAATCAGATCGAATTCAAGAATTGTTCGCTCGCCCTTCCCGGCACAAACCTGACCGCCAGCGCCCGTTGCGGCTCACTTGAAGTCGCAGAAAACCCGGCTGACCTCGGTGGCAGGAGAATCCGGCTAAATATCGCCATGGCGCCGGCGACCGGTAAGTCAACGGAGCCGGACCCGGTCTTCTTTTTTGCCGGAGGCCCGGGCCAGGCGGCCACCGAGACCTGGGTCATGATCCGCTCGACCCTGAACAAAATCCGCAAAAAGCGCGATATCGTGATGATCGATCAACGCGGCACGGGGGGCTCCAATAAGCTGGCCTGTGAATCTGAAGTTGAAGAAGACCTCAACCAGGAGATCGATCTTGACCTGGTCCGCAGCGAGACCGAAAAATGCCTCGCGGACCTGGATGGCGACCCACGTTATTACACCACCTCCATCGCCATGGCTGATTACAACCTCGTTCGGCAGGCCATGGGCTATGAAAGGATTAACCTGATGGGAGTCTCCTACGGCACCCGCGCCGCCCAGGTTTACCTGAGAATGTTTCCGGAAACCGTGCGCAGCGTCACCCTCGACAGCGTCGTGCCGATGCAGCTGGCATTGGGGCAGGAACATGCGCTGATGCTCGACCGGAGTATTGCCAGCGTGTTTGAGGACTGTGCGCGGGACGAGGCCTGCAACTCGCTCTTTCCACATCAGCTTGAAGCGTTGAACAAGCTTTTTATGCAGTTGAAAGATGAACCGCGGCAGATCACGATCATCGATCCCGTGAGCGGCGAACCACGGGATATGCGTGTGACCGCAGACACCCTTGGGGTTGCCATCCGCTTTCTGAGCTATGCCAGTGAAACCCAGGCCCTGGTTCCGCTGCTGGTCCACGAGGCTTTGACCACCGGTGACCTGTCCCGCCTGGCCAGCCAGGCACTGTTGATCTTGACCGGACTGAATGAGATGCTCAGCAAGGGCATGGAACTGTCCGTCATGTGCAGTGAAGATTACCCCTACATGAACCTGTCTGCGGATTATGGCAACACGCTGATGGGCAACCTGATGCTGGAAATCGTCGCCGTTCAATGCGGCCTCTGGCCACGCGGCGAAGTACCCGAAGGCTTCCACCAGCCCGTGCTGTCCGACGTACCGGTGTTATTGATGTCGGGTGAGCGTGACCCGGTCACACCACCGCAGTACGCCGCGCAAAC
>DATCZY010000017.1:0-3099 GCA_036525655.1 Lysobacterales bacterium
GAAAGTTACGGCGCACAGTGGACCTTGTTCCGCATTGCAATCCAACCGCCTGATGCCGCCAGTCCGCAGGGGAATTCTCAAAACAACCAGGTGTTCATGGCGCACATGGCCATCACCACACCCACCGGCCACGTTTCGTTCCAGCGCTATGCGCGTGGCGGTGACGCCGACGAAAACGCCCGCGCAGGCGTCACGGCCGAGCCGTTTTCCGCCTGGCTGGATGACTGGGAATTGCGCAGCACCGGCGAGGAATGGTTGCCGCTGGAGGTGAAAGCGCGTCAGGACGAAAACGCCATGCACCTGCAATTACGCGGCACGGCGCCGCTGGTGCTGCAGGGTGAGGCGGGTTTTTCCGCCAAGCACGAAGACGGCGGCGGTTCTTATTACTACAGCCAGCCATTTCTCAAGGTCAGCGGTCAACTGACCGTTGCCGGGCAGGTGATCCCGGTCGAGGGTGATGCCTGGCTGGACAGGGAGTGGAGCAGCCAGTTTCTGCAGCGCGGGCAGTCCGGCTGGGACTGGTTTTCGCTGCATCTCGAAAGCGGTGAAAAACTGATGTTGTTCCAGGTGCGCGGCAAACCCGGTCAGCAGGGCGCTGCCAACTATCTGCAAGGCAACCTGATGGCGCCCGATGGCAGTACCACCCCACTGGACCCGGGCCGGATAGAGCTTGTGCCGGTGCAAACAAGCCGGGTTGCCGGCCGTGACCTGCCCCTGCGCTGGCGCGTGTCCCTGCCGCAAATCGGCCGCCAGTTCGAGATCCGGGCCACCATCGAAAACCAGTGGATGGCGGTCGACTTTCCCTACTGGGAGGGTACGGTAACGATCAACGGCAGCGGGCCCGATAACAGCGGCAAAGGCTACATGGAGCTAACCGGTTATCCTGTGAATTGAGAGAGGGGAAAAGAGGCCCTTTTCCTGACCCCTTTTTTTTGGTGTCAGGCGGCCCTGTCTTCAAACACAAGTTTCATTTCCAGGTGAGCACCCATTGCGCGCGCAGCGTTTTGCAGGGTGTTCAAAGTCACAGATTCGTTGTCCGGATCGAGCAACCGGTCTAACGCGGAGCGACTGGTATTCATTCGTGCAGCCATGGCGGCCTTGGACAGGTTTTGTTTCTGCATGAATTGAGTCAATTGCCAGGAAAGTACGCGCTTGATGGCAACAGACTGGCTGGACTCCAGCAAGCCCTCTTCTGCCAGGAACTCGTCCAAGCTGCTTCCAACATGTTTATTATCCAGGTTCATGATCCCCTCTTTGCTCTTAAAGTGGCCACGCGCTCTTTCGCCAAGGCCAATTCATTGGCAGGTAGTTTTTGCGATTTCTTGATGAAACTATGCAAAAGGATTAATGCGTCTTTCTTTTCGGTAAACATGATTCTCACTATGCCTTTAGAAATATGACTCCTGAATTCCCACAAGTTTGGCTCCAACTTGCGCGCTAACGGCATACCTACGGGCCAGCCCAACTGCAAGGTATGTAAATCTTCACCAATTCGCTTGCGATTGGCCGGGTCGATTTGTTTCAGCCATTCACGGACAGGTTCCCCCCCTGTGGCCGTGCGATAAAAAAGGACTTTGTGAAAATTCAGACTTTCCTTTCTCTGGCCAAGAGTACCATATTTGGTACGCTTGTGTTGTTTTGAACTCATCAAGTGAGCTTGATTCATGGATGACCGGATGAATATCGGCTAATCGATTTGATCCGTGTAAGGGAAGCGGTCTATCAGAGGCAAAAGGGGCCGGAGCCAGCTGACTCTGACTCCATTGATTCTCCACTGGGAAAAAAGAGCCTCAGAAGTTCATCTTCTGCAAAAATGCCTGGAAGCGCGGGTCGTCCCTGATGGGGTCGAAAAAAGAGTCCACGTTTATAAATTGCATGCCGGGGTCGCGGATGTTGTAACCGCGTTCAATCCAGCTCATGGCATTGTCGGCGTCGCCCCACTGGGCATAGACCTCGGCGATCTGGTAGGAAGACGATTCGCCCATGGTGCTGATCAGGGCTTGCAGGGCGGCCACCGCCTCGTCTTTTTGCTGCAGATGATAATAGCTTACGGCCTGACCTGTGAGCTTCATGAATTCAAACGACTCCCTCGAGAATTCATCCAGTGCCGACTGGTAGTCTCCCCGCAAGAGTTCCAGCCTACCCCTGCGCCAGTACAGCGCCGGCCGCGAGGGGTCCTTTTCCTGGACAGCGTCATAGATCCTCGCGGCCTCGTCGTATTGCCCACGCGCCACGTAGGAATTTGCGAGCGCCGTTTGCGCCCGCAGGTCGAGGGGATCCTGTTCGGCTACCAGTTGGTACTCCGCAAAGGCCGCATCACGGTCGCCACGTATGGATTTCAGAAGCGCCAGCTCCCCCCGTATATCGGTATCACCGGGCCTCAGCGAAAGGGCCCGGTTTAAAGAGGCCTCGGCAGCTTCCCAGTCCCAGTCGTGCGCTTGCTGGATGCCCGCAAGCGCCAGGTGTCCTTCAGGCAGGTCCGGATCGATCTCAAGTGCGCGCAGGGCGCTCGCCCGCGCCTCCTCGAAACCTGCGGTGAAGTCGCCGTCGGCAAATCCGGTGATGAAATCAAGAGACATGGCGAGCCCGGCCCAGGCCAGGGCCAGGTTCGGATCCTTTTCAAGCGCGCGGCGGAAATAACTCACGGCCTGTTCATTACTTTCCATGGTGCCCTGTTTGTATTCATACAAACCTTTCAGGTAATCGTTATAGGCATCCGCGGCGTTTTTGGAAGCGGGTGGTGGTTCGGCAGCCCCATCCTTGCCCAGCAGGGCGACCTGCATGGCCTTGGCCACCTCGTCTGCAATTTCGTCCTGCACCGCGAAAATGTCTTCCAGCGTGCGTTCATAGGTTTCCGACCAGAGGTGATAGCCGTCCCCGGTGTTGATCAGCTGCGCCGTGATGCGCACCCGCTCGCCGCTTTTTTGCACGCTGCCCTCCAGCAGGTGGGCAACACCCAGTTGCTCACCGATACTGCGCAGGTCCTCGTTGCGGTTTTTGAAGGCAAACGAAGAGGTGCGCCCGGCCACCTTCAGATCGCGCAGCTTGGCAAGCGCATTCAGCAGGTTCTCGGTCAGGCCGTCGGTGAAGTACTCCTGG
>DATCZY010000018.1:0-10120 GCA_036525655.1 Lysobacterales bacterium
AAGATCAAATACCTTGAACATGGGCATGAAATCATCAACAACGCCTTCGCGTTGGCTGTAAAACTCGAGATCGATTTGTTCCCTGGTTCTTTTGATGGTTCTTGTATCCATACCCGTCAGTAGAGCCAGGTCAGCCAACGCCACGTTTTTCCCCGGCGCTTCTTTCTTTAGCCTGGCTTCGGTCTCTTCCACGAAAACAACCTGGAGCATATTCAGTAGTTTTTTCAGAGACATGCGCCCAATAAGCATACGTGCCAGTTTTCTAAGAACACCTTCCACGGCACGGGTGAGAACGGTAACTTCACGTAAATGGTGTGCGTGATACGGGGTCGATAAATTGGGGGAATTAAGATTGGTCACGTGATTCTCTGATTTTCTGCGTTCAATTCAAGGTCATTCAAAACCGAACAGGGCCTTTTCGGCCATCAACGGTTTCTTGCATATTACAACATATTAGAATAATAAAGCCGTGACTGCCTTTGGGGCCCTACCCGATTAACAAGGAAGCAGCGCGCGGTCGGGAATCCGCCGCGCTCTTTTCCGCTTGTCAGTCTCGCCAGCAGGCAAACCGGGGCAGCCGGATTTTGCCGGACCATCCGATCAGCAAATCTCCTGCTTTTTTAAGAATTTTGTATTATTAACGAAAGGAAGGATGTCTCGTCAGGATGAGGCGCTCACAGATTCACCTGCCTTTTCTGACTTTTATTGAAGCCCCTGCCCAAACATAGGCATGGTCAGCCCATTGTGGCCGTGTAAAGCGCGCAGGCCATTGAGCGTGACAATAAGCGCCACCCCGCCGGACCGGCTTTGGACGGCATTGACGCCGAACTGTGAAATGCCAGGCTCCAGGCGCCAGCCTGCGGCATATCCGGCAATGTAAACTTTCGCGGCGCAGGCGCTGCATTCAACATGATCGCAACCGCCACCAGAGCGTCCTGGGAAAACGGGCTTGTGTCGTGTCTGACGCCCTCCATCTCAGGAAAGATAAGCGTCAGTGCATAATCGCCGTGCCAATGATCTACCTGCATGCGCCCACCGCCGGGATGCAGCCATTCAATGTCCCGCAGGCCGTCAACGTTGCGGTCGGAACCGTGCGGGTAGGTTGTGCGCCTGGTGTGCGGCATCCTGCCACGCAGGTTGATGAGAAGTTGGACCTGGTGTAAAAAATAGGGGTCATCAACCACGCCGCTCCAATCCAGCCAGCCGGTCTCGTTATCCTGCGCGTAGGCGTTGTTATTGCCGGACTGCGTATGACCAAACTCATCACCGGCCAGCAACATAGGCGTGCCTTTGGATAACAACAGTGTGGCCAGCATGTTCAAGCGCTGACGGCGTCTGAGCTGATTGATTTCAATGTCCCGGGTCTCGCCTTCAACACCGTGGTTGCTGCTGAAATTATGCGCGTGGCCATCGCGGTTTCCCTCACCGTTGGCCTCGTTATGCCGCCTCTCGTAAGTGACCAGGTCGCGCAATGTGAAGCCGTCGTGAGAGGTCACAAAATTGATGCTCGCCTGCGGTGGCCGCCCGCTGGCTTCAAAGATATCGGATGAGCCGTGCAAGTGCCGCGCAAGATTTCTCAACTGATCTTCATCACCACGCCAGAAGCGCCGCACATTATCACGATAGCGGTCATTCCATTCCGCCCAACGGGAAGGAAACTGACCCAGTTGGTAACCACCCGGACCGGGGTCCCAGGGCTCCGCTATCAACTTGGCGGCAGCAAGACCAGGATGGTCATTGATTTTTCGTAAAAGTTCGTGGGACGGGTCAAAACCCAGCGGGGTGCGGCCCAGTACGGTAGCAAGATCAAACCTGAAGCCGTCCACGCCCATGTCCTTGTGCCAATAAAGCAGGCTGTCCATGACCAGCGCCCGCACCCGCGGGTGGTCGGCGTTGAGGGTGTTGCCGCAACCGGTGTCATCGATATAACGGCCCGGGTCTTCGGTGTCGGTGCGGTAATAGGCCAGGTTATCAATGCCGCGAAAACCAAGCGTGGGTCCCTTTCCGCCACCCTCGCCGGTGTGGTTGTAAACCACGTCAAGGATGACCTCGATACCTGCCTCGTGAATGGCATTCACCATTTCCCGGAATTCGCGAACCGCGTCAACGCAGGCGTAACGTGAACTGGGCGTAAAGAACTGGACAGAGTTGTAACCCCAGAAGTTTCTCAGACCGCGTCCGACCAGGAAACCCTCATCGATCATGGTATGCACCGGCATCAGTTCCAGAGAGGTGATACCCAGCGCCTTGAGATATTCGAGAATTTTCCCATTGCTCAAACCGGCGAATTTACCACGCTCGGACTCCGGGATATCCGGATGGCGCATGGTGTAGCCGCGCACATTGGCCTCGTAGATGATAGTGCTGGTCCAGGGTATATGCGGGCGCGTTCCGGGAAAAGCCCCGATATCACCCGTAACAACACATTTGGGTAAAAAGGCCGCACTGTCGGTGAGGTTCGGTTGCAATGAACCACCGCTGGTTGAATGATCAAAATCGAAAACTGCGCCGGACCACTGGAATGAACCATCCAGCGCCCGCGCATACGGGTCGATCAGCAGCTTGGACGGGTTGAAACGCAAGCCCCTGTCAGGCTCCCACGGCCCATGGGCACGGTAGCCATAACGCTGGCCCGGTTCACAGCCCGGCAAATACCCGCACCAGACACCACCGTGGTTGGCGGGTAGTCTGAAACATTGCGCCTGCTGCCCGGAACCATCGAACAGGCACAGCTCAATCGCATGGGCAGCGGACGAAAACAGGGCGAAATTGGCGCCTTTTCCGTCCCAGCGAGCCCCCAGCTGTTCCGGACTGCCAGCCTCGATCATGGGTTCCCGGAAGTGATCTTTTCCAGGTGCCAGATATCCCGATTGTAATCCTGCATCGTGCGATCAGTAGAAAACCGGCCCGACCTGGCGCTGTTGAGGATACTCATGCGTGTCCAGCGTTGTTGATCCTGGTAAGCCACCCCCGCCGCTTCCTGGGTATCGATATAACTGCGGAAATCTGCGGCCGTCATCCACGGGTCATGCGGGTTGCGCACCGCGGCGATCACGGCATCGAGTATGCCGGGTTCGAATTGGTTGAAGTGGCCATTGTCCAGCAAACGCATCACCCGTCTGAAATCGCGGTCGTTTTCTATTATCGACTGCGGATCGTATGTTTCCCTGAAGGCCGGAATCTGGTCCACGGTCAGGCCGAAAAGGAAAAAGTTTTCCTCGCCAACCGCCTCGAGTATCTCCACGTTGGCGCCATCGAGCGTGCCGATGGTGACCGCGCCGTTCATCATGAACTTCATGTTGCCGGTGCCGGACGCCTCCTTACCGGCCGTGGAAATCTGCTCGGACAGATCGGCGGCAGGACAGATCAACTCCATCGCAGAGACGTTGTAGTCCGGATAAAAAACCAGCTGCAAACGACCGCGCATGGCCGGATCGGTATTGATCACCGAAGCGACATTGTTGATCAGCTTGATCTGGTTCTTGGCCATCTCGTAACCCGGGGCAGCCTTGCCCCCGATGATGATGACCCGTGGCGGCAGGTGGTCGCCGTCACCGCGTTGAATCCGGTCATACAGGTGGATCGCATGCAGCACATTCAGCAATTGGCGTTTGTACTCGTGGATACGTTTGACCTGGACATCGAACATCATGGAGGGGTCAACCGTCAGCTGGGTCTTGCCTTGAATATTGGCTGCAAGCCGGACCTTGTTGACCTGCTTTACGGCACGCCAGGCCTCCTGAAAAGCCAGGTTGTCGGCCAGCGGCTGGAGTTTTTCCAGTTGATCGAGATCGGTCACCCAGCCTTCGCCGATGTGTTGGTTGATCAAACCGGTCAGCCCCGGATTACAGGCTGCCAGCCAACGGCGTTGGGTAACGCCATTGGTCTTGTTGTTGAATTTTGCCGGCCAGAGATCTGCGAAATCCCTGAAAAGGCCCTGCTTGAGCAGTCTCGAATGCAGTTCGGCCACGCCGTTGACCGAAAAGCTGCCAACGATGGCCAGGTAAGCCATGCGTATCCTTTTCTCGGGGCCTTCCTGGATCAACGACATCCGGCCCAAGTAGTCGGTATCGCCCGGCCAGCGCCGGCTGACCTCGGTGAGAAATCGCACGTTGATCTCGTAGATGATTTCCAGGATACGGGGCAACAGATGTTCAAACATCGAAACCGGCCAGGTTTCCAGCGCCTCGGGCAACAGGGTATGGTTTGTATAGGCCATGCTGGATGTGGTTATTTTCCATGCGGTACTCCAATTGAGCCCGTGGTTATCCATTAGCAGGCGCATCAATTCCGGCACCGCGATGGCCGGGTGCGTATCGTTCAACTGGAAACAGTGCTTGGCCGCAAACTTGCTGAAGTCATTACCGTTGTGCCTCACCCAGTCACGCAATATGTCCTGCAAACTGGCCGAAGCCAGGAAGTATTGCTGACGCAGACGCAGTTCCCGTCCATTCTCGGTTTCTGCGTTAGGGTATAAAACCATCGTGATGTTCTCGGCCTCGTTCTTGGCCGCGACCGCATCCGAGTAATCACCGGCATTGAACTCTTCAAGATCAAATTCATCGGTGGCTGCCGCCGACCATAAGCGCAGCGTATTGACCACGTCATTCCTGTAACCGGGGATAGGTAAATCATAGGGGATCGCCAGCACGTCGCGTGTATCGATCCAGTCGACGTGGACCTTGCCGAGGGAATCCTTGAACCGTTTGACACGCCCGCCAAATTTGATCGTCTGGGCGCGCTCGATCCGCTCGATTTCCCAGGGATAACCATCGCGCAACCAGGCATCGGGTTCTTCCACCTGCCGGCCGTCTTCCAGGCGCTGGTGGAACATGCCGTAACGGTAACGGATTCCGTATCCGGTGACGGGTAATCCGAGCGTTGCGCAGCTATCGAGGAAACAGGCCGCCAGCCGTCCCAGGCCGCCATTGCCAAGCCCCGCATCGAGCTCCTGCTCGTTCACGTCCTCCAGATCCACTCCCAAACGGTGCAGGGCCTCGGCGGTTTGCTCGGTGATGCCCAGGCTTAACAGCGCATTTCTCAACAATCGCCCCATCAGGAACTCCAGCGACAGGTAGCAGGCGCGCTTACCGTTGCTGCGTTCGAGGTTGGTGCGGGTTTCTATCCAGCGTTCCATGAGCCGGTCACGGGTCGCATGGACCAGCGCCTGGTAGAGAAAATTTTCCTGTTTGTGGACCGTGCGCCGGCCCAGCATGCGGCTGTGATAATGAATGGTATCGGCAAGGATGGCTTCTGCTTCCATGCCCAGCGGGGGCGGGTTCAATAGCTCCATATCGCCTACGCTGTCGGTTGATAACGGGTCTATCATCTATTCGTTCTCCACGTTCCCTTCAGTCGGGGCTCGTAATTTTTAAAATCATTGTCGCCAGTGGCGGCAGGTCAATTTGCAGGGAATGCTCGCGGCCATGGGCCGCAACATTTTGCGTATGAAGCTCGCCATGCACCCCCACACCGCTACCGCCGTACCTGGCGGAATCGGTATTGAGCAACTCCGAGTAGGCGCCTTCCCGCGGCACGCCGATGCGGTAACCAGCCCGGACCAGCGGTGTTAGATGGCTGATACAAACTATAAAGTCACCGTTGCGTGCACGGCGTATCCAGCAAAATACGCTGCTGTCGGCATCCTGCCAGTCTATCCATTCAAACCCCTCGTGGCTGAAATCCAGTTCATGCAGCGCCGGTGTATCGCGGTAGACCCGGTTGAGGTCCCGCACCAGCGTCTGCACACCCTGGTGCAGCGGCTGTTCCAGCAAATGCCAGTCGAGGGATTGATCGTGATTCCACTCCCTTTGCTGGGCGATCTCAGCGCCCATAAAGAGTAATTTTTTACCCGGGTGAGCGTACATGAAGCCGTAATAGGCCCGCAAATTGGCAAAACGCTGCCATTCATCACCCGGCATACGGCCGAGCAGTGAGCGTTTGCCGTGCACGACTTCATCGTGTGACAGTGGCAGGACAAAGTTTTCATCAAATGCATAGACCAGTCCAAAGGTCATCTTGTTGTGATGATACTTGCGGTGCACCGGGTCCTCACTCATATAGGACAAGGTATCGTTCATCCAACCCATGTTCCACTTGAAGGTAAAACCGAGACCGCCTGAACTGGTAGGCCGCGAGACACCGGGCCAGGCGGTGGACTCCTCTGCGTAACTGGTGGCCTTGTAGGAATGGATGATTTCATTGAATTGGCGCAGGAATGCAACCGCCTCGAGATGTTCCCTGCCACCAAACTCGTTCGGCAGCCACTCGCCTTCCTTGCGGGAATAATCCAGGTAAAGCATCGAGGCCACGGCATCGACACGCAGGGCGTCGACATGGAAATCATCGATCCAGCAAAGCGCGCTGCCCACCAGGTAATTGACCACCTCGCGGCGGCCATAGTTGAATATCATGGTGCCCCAGTCCGTGTGCTCGCCTTTGCGCGGGTCCTCGTGCTCGTACAGGGCGGTGCCATCGAGACGCCGGAGACCGTGTTCGTCCTTGGGGAAATGGGCTGGTACCCAGTCCATGATGACGCCAATACCCGCCTGGTGAAAACTGTCGACGAGAAAACGGAAATCATCCGGGTCGCCAAAGCGTTGTGTCGGCGCGTACAGGCCAATGGGCTGATAACCCCAGGAGCCATCGAACGGGTATTCGGTCACCGGTAGCAGTTCGACGTGGGTAAAGTTCATCTGCAGAACGTAATCCACGAGGCTGTCCGCCATTTCCCTGTAAGTCAGGAAACGGTTGTTTTCACCGCGTCGCCACGAACCGAGGTGGACCTCGTAAATACTGATGGCCTCATCCATCTTCGGTTCTGGTGTCTTGCCTGCCACCCACTCGCTGTCCTGCCAGTGATAATGGCTCTGGTAAACCACCGAAGCATTGCCAGGCGGGGCCTCGTGAAACAGCCCTAGCGGATCGGACTTAAACGGCAGCAACTCACCCTGCTTATCGAGTAATTCGAATTTGTAATAGGCACCCTCGCCAACCCCGGGAATGAAAATTTCCCAAAGGCCGTTGCCGGGGTGCAAGCGCATGACATGGCAGCGCCCGTCCCAGTTGTTGAATTCGCCGATGACGCTGACACGCGAGGCATTGGGCGCCCAAATGGCAAAAAACGTACCGCTGACCCCCAGTGAACTGGTGGGATGCGCACCCAGCTTTCTATAGATCTCCCGGTGCGAGCCCTGTCCGATCAGGTAGAGATCGAGGTCGCCCAGCATGGACGGAAAACGATAGGCATCCTCCACGTCGCGACTGGTCCCGTTTGCATACCTGAGGCGCAACCGGTAGTGACGTTTCCGCGGGGGCATTTCCACCTCGAATATGCCGTCCGGATGAATCCGCTGCATCGGCACGGGAGCGCTGGAGTCTTCGAACAACAGGGCCACCGATTCTACATGGGGTTGAAATGTCCTGACGATGCGGCGGCCATCCTCCCTCTGAATACCATAAAGGGAGAAAGGATTGCCGTGACGACCGCCGGCCAAAGCGTTAAGTGTTGCCCTGTTCAAACTGGTCATGACATTTTTCAAATCAGACAAACTCCCGGATCCCCTAGCGCGTGTGATGCAAAGGTTGTGCAAGCATGCCCGGCGTAACCAGCGTGTGACCGCCCTCGGTTACGCGAAACCCCCTGGCGCGATCATCATCGTGATTGACGCCTATTTGCGTGCCTTCGGGAATCACCGACCCGCGATCGACAATGGCGTTTTGAATGATGCAGCCATCCAGCACTTCACACTCCGGCAGGATCAGTGAGTCAGTTATGCGTGTATACGAATGAATTTTGCAATTCGAAAAAATCAACGAACGCTTGATGCTGGCGCCGGAAATGATGCAACCGGCCGAAACCATCGACTCCGTCGCCTCGCCGCGCCTGTCGGGATGATCGAATACAAACTTTGCCGGTGGCGCCTGCAACTGATCCGTTAAAATCGGCCACTTCCTGTCGTAAAGGTCGAGCTGGGGCACCACCGAAATCAGTTCCATATTGGCTTCCCAGTAGGCATCCAGTGTACCCACGTCACGCCAGTAGGCCTGTTTCTGGGTTTTTGGATCGCGGAACGGGTAGGCGTAAACACGGTACTTATCGATAATTGAAGGAATGATATTCTTGCCAAAGTCGTGATCGGAACCCGGCGTGTCCGCATCCTTGATGACCTGTTCGTACAGGAACTCCGTGTTGAAGATGTAGTTACCCATGGACGCGAGGCAAATCCCTTCCTTGCCCGGTATGGATGCCGGGTTTTCCGGCTTCTCATTGAATGCGATCACACGGCCGTCCTCATCCACCGTCATGACGCCAAACTGGCCCGCGGCTTCTGCCACCGGGACCTCTATGCAGCAAACCGTCATGTCTGCGCCCTTCTCTGCATGGAAGGCGAGAAATACACCATAGTCCATCTTGTAAACATGATCGCCAGCCAGTATCAACACGAACCGCGGTTGGTGCGTACGCAGGATATCGAGATTCTGGAAAACCGCGTCAGCCGTACCCAGATACCAGTCATCACCGACGCGCTGCGAGGCCGGTAAAATTTCTATGAACTCCCGGTCGGATGAGCGGAAGCCCGTCCATCCGTGCACCAGGTGCCGTATCAGAGAATGTGCCTTGTACTGGGTGGCGACGCCGATACGACGGACCCCGGAATTGATGCAATTGGACAGGGGGAAATCAATGATTCGCAGTTTCCCGCCAAAATAAACGGCTGGCTTGGCGCGCCAGTCGGTTAGTTCGTAAAGACGCGAACCGCGACCACCTGCAAGTATCAAGGCTACCGTGTCACGGGTTAATCGACTGACAAAACGGCCCTGGTCCGCTAAAACTTGAGTGCTCATGAGATTCGTCCTTTTGCGCTAAACAGTATCAGGCAAAGTGTAGCGTGAATCACTCAGGAGCGGGCGGTTTCCTGAATCAATTTAGCGACAGATTGACAGAATTCCGCTGAAATCTGGTCTTCAGTGACCCGCCAACGCCAGTTATTCTTAGTGGTACCGGGTGTGTTGAGGCGCGAAGCCGAATCCAGACCGAGAAAATCCTGCATTGGCACAATTGCCAGCCTGGCCGGGGAATTGAACGCCAGTCGTATCAGGTCCAGGTGGATGGTCTCTTCACTTCCGCCTGTCACTTTGAGCGTGTTCTCACGGCTTGCAATGATCTCCTGCTCGGTCCTGGTGTCATCATTTCCACCCTTGAACCAGCCCACCGTCGTATCATTGTCATGTGTGCCGGTATAACACACACAATTCCTCTCGATGTCCGCGACACTGAAGTCAGGGCTGCCTACCTCGAACTGCAGCACTTTCATGCCGGGGATATTGTGGCCCCGTCGTAAATTGTCCACTTCAGGTGTAATAACGCCGAGGTCCTCGGCGACGATGGGCAGTTTGCCCAGCGCTGCCTTCATGGCATTGAACAAGGCGTTGCCGGGGCCGGGTATCCACTCGCCATCGCGCGCGGTTTGCGCACCGAACTGAACCGCCCAAAATGCTTCAAAACCGCGGAAATGATCAATCCTGACCAGGTCCAACTGGCTGGCGGCGTGCTGCAACCGCTCTATCCACCACCGGTAGCCATTGGCCTCGTGGTACGTCCAGTCATACAGTGGATTACCCCAGAGCTGGCCATCCGCACTGAAATAGTCCGGTGGCACGCCCGCTACGTGTGAGGGCCGGCCGCTCTTGTCGATCAGCAATATCTCCGGGTGCGCCCAGGCGTCCGAACTGTCCAGTGCGATATAAATGGGCATGTCGCCAAACAGGGAAATACCCTTGTCGTGTGCATATTGCCGAAGTTTCCGCCACTGCTGGTCGAACAAAAACTGTATGATCTTGACCTGCTCGATTTCCGCGTGCCTGCTTTTTTGAACCTGCTGCATGGCATCAGGCTGGCGCTGCACGTAAGGCTTTTCCCACTCCGGCCATGGCCGTTCGCCGTGCTGGGTTTTCAGTATGCGATAGAGCGCGTAATCACCCAGCCATTGACGCTCATGCAAGGCCAGGAAAGCCGCGTAAGCGGATTTCAACTCTGCGCTCGCGACACTCGAAAACCGTTCCGCGGCGCGGCTCAACAAGGCGCTTTTCTTCGGGATTAATTGTCCGTAATCAACGT
>DATCZY010000019.1:0-9445 GCA_036525655.1 Lysobacterales bacterium
AACCATACCTGCATGCCTTGCGCAGGCTCGCCAATGGCCTGGAGACCACATCAACGGTGCTGAAAGAAGTCCTTGGGATCGCGGAATTCAACGAGGAACTGGATCATCGCCACCAACAGATTTCGGCCATTGAGCGCGGTCTACTGGTGCGCGAAAGATACCTGGTTGAAGCCGGCTAAACCCTGCGTTTAGCGTTGTACTGAATCAGGGCAAATCGCAGGGTGCGGGTGAGCACACCGAAACGGAATCGGCGCTGGAGATCAGGAAAGCCAGTGCGGCCACACCTAAAATACCAAGGATAATATTGGTGGCGTTGCTATTACCGCTTTTGGGCGCTTCGACCTTGAGGCTGGCCATATCCTCGTAACGGTAAAAATCCCCGCTTCCCCCCAGGCCGTCTGCATTGATCGCCGTAACGCGGAATTTTGCCGTCTGCTTACCGAGGGTTTTAACCTCCACCAGGCTGCCGTAGTCCACCCCCGGCGGTGGCGATTTCTTCATGGCGCTTTCCACGCTGACCGGTTGCAGACCGGAGCAAGCCGCCAGGTTGAAAACCAATAGGGCCAGCAGGTAGTGCTTTATAAAAATCATTCGGCGCATAATTTCAGACCAGTCAATTCAGCCAGTACGATGATACATTTCCTACGTTAGAGATAGCGCATAAACGATCCCGATAACCGGGACCTTCGAATATCCATGTGTCAGTCCCGTTTAAAACGCAACGTCCCGACTGCGCTGGAACACACATTGGACCAACTGTAGGCTATGATACAGCCCGACACGAACCAGACAAACCATAATCGACACGGAGAAGCTCTCGATGCCGCGTATTTTTTTAGCCTTTTTTTTGCTCACCAGCCTGAATGTTTTAGCGGAAGAAGCCCCGCAAGCGGGTGAAGACAAACCAAAGTGGAACGTCAGTTCCGATCAGTATTACACGCAGGAAATCAACATAGACACGACCGAAACAACCTGGTCGAACGTCACCGTCAGCCCCGACGGTACGACCCTGGTCTTCGATATGCTCGGTGACATCTACGCGGTGCCGATCGGCGGGGGTGAGGCCACGGCACTGACACAGGGCATCGAATGGAACTACCAGCCGCGCTTCAGCCCCGATGGCGGCCGCATCGCGTTTGTCAGCGACCGCGCCGGCGGCGACAACCTGTGGATCATGAATGCCGACGGCAGTGAGCCTTTTGCTGTCACCGATGAGGCCGAGCACATCGTGCACAACCCGGCCTGGAGCCCGGATGGAAACTACCTGGTGGGACGCAAGGGCTATTATTCGACCCGTTCCATCGCAGCGGGCGAAATCTGGATGTTTCACCACGGCGGCGGCAACGGCGTCAACCTGGTGGAACGGCCGAACGCCGTCAGCGATCAGAAAAACCGCGCGGAACCGGCGTTTTCACCCGACGGCCGCTATGTTTACTACAGCGCCGACATCACCCCCGGAACCGTCTGGCAATACAATAAAAACTCGGTTGATTCGCTGTTTGCCATCAAACGCCTGGAACTCGCCAACGGCGAAACCGATACCGTGGTCAGCGGACCGGGCGGCGCGATCCGTCCGACCCCGTCACCCGATGGCAAATCGCTGGCCTACCTGAAACGGCGCCTGGGCCTGGTGACCCAGATCATGGTCAAGGACCTCGAATCCGGTCTGGAAAGGCTGGTCTTCGACGGGTTTGAACGCGACATGCAGGAATCCAGCGGTTCAGAAGGCAATGCCCCGGCCATTGCGTGGTTGCCGGATGGCCAGTCCATCGCATTCTGGACGGGTGGCAAATTTCATCGCGTGAACGTGGCTGATGGCAGTGTCGGCGAAATACCCGTGCATGTTAAAACCACTAAAAAGGCCCGCCCCACCCTGCGCGACAAGGTCCAGGTGGCAGCGGATGAATACGAGGTCAAGGGGATTCGCTGGGCCAGTTTTACACCGGATAAAAAATATGTCGTTTTCCAGGCCCTGGGTTATATCTGGATCAAGGATCTCGGCAACGGCACACAACGGCGATTGACAAAGCAAAACGATCACTACGAGTTTTACCCGGTCATTGCACCCGATGGGCAATCCGTCCTATACACAACCTGGGATGACCAGAAACTGGGGTCGGTCCGGATCGCTTCCCTGAAGGGCAATGACACAAGCGTTCTGACGCCGCAGCCCGGCCATTATATAGAGCCGGCGTTTTCCGCCGACGGCCAGCAGGTCCTGTACCGTAATATCGAGGGCGGTTACCTTTTGTCACCCCTGTGGTCAATGGATCCGGGTATTTACCGGGTTTCAGCGGACGGTAAACAGACACCGCAACGGGTCAGCAAAAAGGGTTTTAACCCGCACTTCAATACCGACGGCAGCCGTGTTTTCTTCAGCACCAACACTGGTAAGCTCGACACAGAATTGATGCTGAGCAGCGTGAACCTGGATGGCAATGACCGTCGTGAACATTTGCTTGGCGCCAAGGTGACGCAATTCCGCGTATCGCCCGATGGCCGGTGGGTGGCTTTCAGTGAAAACTTCAAGACCTACCTGGCGCCGTTTTTCAGCAATGGCAAGACCATTACGCTCAATGCCGACACCAAAGACTTCAGCGTCAGGCCGGTTTCCGCCCGCAGCGGGGAGTTCCTCAGTTGGTCAGCCGACAGCCAGGCCATCGACTGGTCACACGGCCGCTATCTCTACCGGCGCGACCTGCAACAGACCTTCGCATTTGAACAAGGCGCACCGGACCCCTTGCCGGAACCGGTTGCAGCCGGTCTGGACCTTGCTTTTAAAAAGGACGGCGACCGGCCCCGGGGCAAGATTGCACTGGTGGGCGGGCGTGTCGTCACCATGCGCGACGCCAACAACCAGAGCGAGGTCATCGAGGACGGTGTCGTGATTATCGAAGGTAACCGCATCGCCGCCGTTGGCACCCGCGACAGCGTCAAAATCCCCCGTGGCGCGTTTCAATTGGATGTCTCCGGGAAAACTGTTCTGCCCGGACTGGTGGACGCCCACGCGCATGGCGGCATGGGCAGCAGCGAGATCATCCCGCAGCAGAACTGGATGCAGCTATCCAACCTGTCCTTCGGCGTGACCACCATCCACGACCCTTCCAACGACACCAGTGAATTTTTTGCCGCCGCGGAGTTACAGAAATCCGGCCAGATGGTTGCACCGAGGGTATTTGGCACCGGCACCATTCTCTACGGCGCCTACGTGCCCGGTTACAGCGCCGAGACTAACAGCCTGGCGGATGCGGAGTTCCATGTACAACGCCTGAAGGACGCCGGCGCCATTTCGGTGAAGAGTTACAACCAGCCTCGCCGCGATCAACGCCAGCAAATCATCCAGGCCGCATCCGAACTGGACATGATGGTGGTCCCCGAAGGCGGCATGCGTTTCCAGCACAACCTGACCATGCTGATCGACGGCCACACCACCCTCGAACACTCCCTGCCGGTGCAAAACGTCTACGCCGATATTTTACAACTGTGGTCACAGGTCGAAACGGCATACACACCGACGTTCATCGTCTCCTACGGTGGCTTGATGGGTGAGGAGTACTGGTATGACCGCACCAACGTTTGGGAAAACCCGCGTCTTCTGCGCTATACCCCCAAGAGCATCCTCTACCCGCGCTCGATTCGCCGGCAGAAGGCGCCGGATTCCGAATACAACCACGTCTACGTTGCGCGCACTGCCAAGGCGCTGCGTGATGCGGGCGTGCGGGTCAACATCGGCGCCCATGGACAGCGTGAAGGCCTCGCCGCGCACTGGGAGATGTGGTCGATGGTGCAAGGCGGTTTCAGTCCGTGGGAGGCGCTACGCGGCGCCACCATCGACGGTGCCGGCGCACTTGGCATGGGCCATGAGATCGGCTCACTGGAAGCGGGCAAGCTGGCGGATATCATGATCGTGGACGGCAACCCGCTCGAGGATATTTACCGCTCTGAATACGTCAGTCATACGCTGATCAACGGCCGCCTGTACGAGGCAGCGAGCATGAACCAGGTCGCGCCGGATGCGGTACCCCGCCAGCCGTTGTTTTTCGAACTCGAAGGCGGTGACGCATGGAGCGATCCGGCGCGCGAGGCGCATGGCCAAAAAGCCCGGGCGCTACATTGGCAACACTGAGGAGCCCTGGATGATTCTGCTCGAGGCAGATTGTGATTTAGAATGCGCAGATAAAGCCAGGCTCCAATCGCCCTTGGGTGGTTGGAGTCTGGCTAAGTAGTGTGCTATTTATGTTTCTGAAAAAGTGAGGCAGCATGGATTTTCTCAAGAAGTTTCGTAACTGGAATGACATCGTGGAACATCCGTCCGGGACGGTTATTTTTCCGGAGGGCAGTCCCGCCGAGTTCCTTTACATCATCATCTCCGGCGAGGTCGAACTGACCCTGCGCAACGAACCGTTGGAGGTCGAGGGCGTAGGCGGGATCATCGGCGAAATGGCCCTGGTCGAGTCAGCCACCCGGAGTGCAACGGCCACGGCGCTATGCGACGTAAAACTCGCGCGTCTGAACCGCGATCAGTTGGGTGAATTGATGAAGGACGACAATGAATTTTCGCTTCAGCTGATGTCGGTGCTCGCCAACCGGTTAAGGGCTGTCAACCGTTACATCAGCAGCCAATTGGGGCCTGTTTGAATAGGCGCTTAGATACCGGCTTTAAATTGGATTATTAGGGGACTGCAGGTATGGACTTATTGGAAGTTTTCAAAGATTCGGAAGACGTGGTGGATTTTCCAGCCGGGACTGTGATTGCGCAGGAGGGTGCCGAGGGCGACCACATGTATGTGGTGATGAAAGGCGAAGTCGCCATATCCGTGCGTGACAGAACCCTGGCAATCGCCCTGCCCGGTGAAATCGTGGGTGAAATGGCGCTGATCAATTCGAATATCCGGAGCGCTACCGTCATCGCAAAAACCGATTGCAGGCTGGCCTTGATCGACCAGGCCAGTTTTAACTCGCTGCTGCGTCATGTGCCTGATTTTTCAATCCACGTGATGAAGGTGCTCGCCGAACGTCTGAAGTACGCTTACGAGGTGCTCGGTACCTGAAGCACATCGGCATTTGACATCGACATGTTTCGCAGCACATCTAAGAACGTCTGTAACAGGAGCACAATCACCATGAAAAACGCACCCGATCTCAAACTCTTCAACCTGTTGGCTGTGACCGTCTTTGCGTTGTTACTCAGCACGGTTGCAGTTGCCGGTGATGACGGGCCAACACCGCGGATACTGGTAAGCGGCGAAGGCAGTGCCGACCTTGCACCGGACATGGCGGTCCTGGCGCTGACCGTGACGCGGCAGGCCGAAACCGCCCGCGCCGCGCTGGATGCCAATTCCGCCGCTATGAACGACGTGCTCGCCGCCATGAAGGCCGAAGGTATTGCACCACGCGACCTGCAGACCTCGGGGTTTTCCATCCAGCCCAATTATCTCTACCCGCCACAGCAACCGTCCGGCAAACGCGAACCACCGCAAATTGTCGGCTACACGGTCCGCAATGGCCTGACAGTGCGCGTGCGGGAAATCGGCAAGGTCGGCGCCATACTGGATAAATCGGTCAGCCTCGGCGTCAACGAGGGCGGTAACATCGTGTTCACCAATGACGACCCCTCCGCTGCGATTTCGCAGGCCCGCACCATGGCGATGAAAGATGCGATGGCCAAGGCCAACACCCTTGCCGCGGCGGCAGGCGTTAAGACCGGCAAACTGCTGGAGGTTTCCGAGCAATCATACAACCCGCGGCCGATGCCGATGGCGGAAATGGCCATGGCGCGTTCGGCTGATGCGGTACCGGTGGCCACCGGTGAAAATACCTACAGGGTGACGGTCAACGCCTCGTTTGCGATAGATCAATAAGGCCGGCGGGGCCTTGTCGTAATGGAACCTGCGGGGCTTATTTTATCCCCGCACCTTTGCGCGCCTGGTCCCGTTCCAGCTGTTTTTGCACGGTGAGGCTGTAGGCGATGTAATACTTAAGGATATTGGCGACGTATTGAACCGTTTCGGCGCCGATATCCGCCGCAGCCATAACTTCGACATTGTCGAACCACTGGTTCGGGTTATAGCCCCTCTCCGCTGCTTTTTCGCGCAATTTTTGCACCCTGGCAGGACCGGCATTGTAAGCCGCAAAGGCGAACATCGTCTGGTTGAAAGCATCCATCTGCGGGTCTGAGAAATAGCGCTTGCGGATAAAGTCCAGGTATTTCACACCGGCGTGGATATTGGGCTCGGCGGTGGTGATATCGGGAATACCAACGTTTGCGTCAGCAGCGGTGCTCGGCAGCAACTGCATGATCCCGATGGCGCCGGACGGACTCCTGACGCTTTGGTCGAGACGTGATTCCTGGTAGCCCTGGGCGGTAACCATCAGGTAATCGACACCATACGCCCGGCCATATTTCATGAATATGTCGGCGACGTTCTCAAACCGCTGATAGTCTTCTGCAGCCAGCGCATTCTTCGCCCAGTCAAAGTCTTTCAGGTAGCGGTTGATCAGGATATTACCCTTGAGGGTGCCCTGTTTATGTGTTTTAAGGAATTCATTGAGTGCAGCAGCCAACTGCGGACTGCTCTTGCGTATCGCAAAGCCAATACGTCCGCCGGAGCGCAGCACCAGGTCGTCGCGAACTTTAAGGTCATCAAAGATGTCGGCCCATATTTTTGCCTTGTAGTCGTCTATGACAGCCCATTCGAGCAGGCCTGCGTTGACCATTTCCAGCAGGTCCTCATCCTCCAGCGCTTCGGGCGCATCCCTGATTTCGATTTCCGCCAGACCCTGTTGCGCGAAACGCAAATTCAAGGCATCTAGACTGGACCGGTAACTGCTCGACGCCCTCACGTAGACCACCTTCCCTGCCAGGTCCTCGAGCGTATCGATTTGGGGCGCAGACGGCCCGGTCACCAAAACCTCGGAGAGTTCTTCGGATACGGGGTTGGTAAAATCAATCACAGCTGCACGCTCGGGTGTGATAGTCAAGCCGGCCGCTGCAATGTCGCCACGTCCGCTGATAAGGCCCGGGATCAATTGATCCCGCGCAACCGGGATAAACAACACGTGAATCTTCAGGTGTTTTGTCCTGGCCTGCGCGTTGACGTAATCCTCGAACATCTTGAACCATTCATAGGTCATGCCCTTCTCCTGGCCGCCGTCCAGGTAATATCGGCCCAACCCGTATACGGTCAATACACGAATGATGCGTTTGTCGGTCATGATGTCCAGGTCGCCGGTCCATGGCTTGTCCATCAATTTCATACCCATCTGCGCTTCGATGTTTGAAAGTGACTGCTCCAGCTGCTCCGCTTCAGACCCGGAACGGCCATCCCGGACGAATGAGGCTGACTTGACAGCCGTAGCCGAAGAATTGTCACAGGCAACCAGTGCGAGCACGAATACCGCAACAAGCAGATTTTTAATCAGCAACATAAAAGGTCATCTCTATAATTTTTCGTTTCAGCGAATGTTCATTGCCCTTTAGAACGACGCCGGGGAAATCAGCGCTCCAACCCCGCCAACCCCGCCAGGAAGGCATATTCCTGTGCGGTTTCCTTATAACGGCGATAGCGGCCTGATGCACCACCATGACCGGCATCCATATTGATGCGCATGATCAGCTTATTGCTGTCGGTCCGACGCTCGCGCAGTCTAGCGACCCATTTGGCCGGCTCATAATATTGTACCAGTGAATCGTGAAAGCCCGTGGTCACCATCATATTCGGGTAACCCTGCTCGCTGACCTGGTCGTAGGGCGAATACGACAACATGTATTCGTAGGCGTCGCGGTCTACCGGGTTGCCCCACTGCTTGAACTCGCCGGTGGTCAACGGGATGGATTCGTCCAGCATGGTCGTGACGATATCCACGAACGGCACCTGGGCCACCACCCCGTGATACAACTGCGGCGCCCAATTGGCGATCACCCCCATCAGCAGACCACCGGCACTGCCACCCATGGCGTAGGTCCGCTGCGGATCAATCACATGTTTTTCCTGCAGACTCCTGGTGACATCCAGGAAATCGGTGAAGGTGTTCTTCTTGTTCATCAGGCGGCCGTCGTCATACCAGCGACGCCCCATTTCCTCGCCGCCGCGAACATGTGCGATCGCGTAAACAAAGCCCCGGTCCAGCAGGCTGATGAGGGAATTCTGAAACCACGGGTCGATCGAAATACCGTAGGCGCCATAGGCATAGATCAGCGCAGGTGCAGAGCCGTCGAGTTTCGTATCACGGTGGTGCGCCAGCGAAACCGGTATGCGGGTGCCATCCCCGGCGGTGATCCACAGACGCTTGCTGCGGTAGTTTTCGCTGTCAAACCCGCCCAGCACGCGCTCCGCTTTCAACAAAAGGCCTTCACCCGTGTTTAAATCGATTTCCCAGGTCTGAACCGGTGTCACGAGGCTGGAATAACCATAGCGAATCGTATCGGTGGCGGTGCTGGCATTGCTCCCCGGCCACATCACGGAGGCCTCTTCAAAGCCATCGAGATAGCGGTCCATGCCGCCGTCGTGCGCCAGGATGCGAACCTTGCGCAGACCGTCCTTGCGCTCGCCGACAACCAGCCACCTGTCGAATGCCTGGATCTCATCCACCAGCGCGTCTTCGCGGTGGGCGATCAACTCCCTCCAGTGAGACTTGTCCGTGGAGTGCTCCAATTCCACCGTCATCACGCGGAAGTTCTCCGCCTCCCAGTTGGTGCGGATATAAAACCTGCCGTTGGCGTGATCGATATCGTAGTCATGACCGGTCTCGCGCGGCAAGAATGGCCTGAAAGCGCCGAGCGGGTCATCGGCAGCCAGCAACTGCACCTCGGTGGTATCGGTGTTGTGGTGCATCAGCAGGATGTAATCACCTGAACGGCTGCGCTCTACGCCGTTGTAAAAAGTGTTGTCCGTTTCTTCGTAGACCAGTACGTCGGCGGTGCTGCCGCTACCCAGTCGGTGACGCATCAACTGGTAAGCCAGCAGGGTTTCCGGATTTTTGTTCAGGTAGAACAGGTAACGGCCATCTGCCGAGAATGCCAGTGAGTCGCATGCGCCGCTGATCATTTCCGGTAAAAATTCATGTTCCCGGGTATCGAGGATTCGAATCTCGTAAACCCCGCGCCCAACGGTGTCTTCAGCGATCGCCACGTAGCGATGGTCATCGCTGACCTCCATCCCGCCGAGGCGGTAAAACTCGAAGCCGCGGGCGCGTTCGTTGCCATCGATAAGCATCTCTTCCGTGGCATCCATGCTGCCCTTGCGGCGGGCGTGGATGGCGTATTCATGCCCGGCTTCGTAACGCGCGTAATACCAGTAGCCGTCCTTGAGGTAAGGCACGCTGGAATCATCGGGATCCAGACGCGCGGTCATCTCGGCATTCATGCATTCGTGCAGCGCTGAGTAAGGTTCCATGACCTGATCGAAATGGGCGTTTTCCCGCTCGAGATAGGCGATCACTTCGG
>DATCZY010000020.1:0-3784 GCA_036525655.1 Lysobacterales bacterium
CAGCGGCTCACGTTTGCCTGAGCACTGGGACGGCAAGGCGGTTGCGTCTGATTTCTACGACCTTAAACAGGATGTCGAGGCGCTGCTGAAGTATGCCGGGCGGCTGGACTCATTGACGTTTGTGCGGGGCGAGCACGCGGCGCTGCATCCCGGTCAGACGGCGTCAATTCGTGAGGGTGAGCGCACCGTAGGCTGGTTGGGCCGCATACACCCGCAGCTGGCGGCCAGTTACGATCTCGATCCCGATACCTGCCTGTTCGAGCTGGAGTATGCCGCAATTGAGTGCGGGCAACTGGCGAGATTCAGGCCGATATCGCGCTATCCGTCCATTCGCCGTGACCTGGCCGTGGTGGTGGACGCCGGTCTGCCGGCGAGTGAGCTTGAACAGGCGATCCGCACGGCCGCCGGGGAGCTGCTCGCTGAACTGTTAATTTTCGATGTTTACCAGGGGAAAGGGGTAGAAAACGGTCGAAAAAGCATAGCCTTTGGCTTGATTCTACAGGATTATTCGCGCACACTAACTGAGCAGGATATAGAGGGAGTGGTCACCGGAGTGACTGACTTGTTAAAAGAAAATTTCGGGGCTTCACTGAGAGACTAAGACTATGGCATTGACGAAAGCCGACATGGCAGAAAAGCTTTTTGAGGAGCTTGGCCTGAATAAACGCGAGGCCAAGGAAGTCGTGGAACTGTTTTTCGAGGAAATTCGGGTTGCACTTGAGCAGGGACGCCAGGTAAAACTTTCGGGATTCGGTAATTTTGACCTGCGCGAGAAGAACGAGCGCCCGGGACGTAATCCCAAAACGGGGGAAGAGATTCCGATTTCAGCACGCCGCGTGGTTACCTTCCGTTCCGGTCAGAAACTCAAGGCGAGGGTAGAGGCATATGCTGGAAGCGAGCAATAACAACGAACTTCCAGCGATACCGGGCAAGCGATATTTTACAATTGGAGAGGTCAGTGAGCTGTGCGGTGTCAAGCCGCATGTACTGCGTTACTGGGAACAGGAATTTCCACAGCTAAAGCCGGTCAAGCGTCGCGGTAACCGCCGTTACTACCAGCGTCAGGATGTGCTGATGATCCGCCAGATCAGGAGCCTGCTCTACGAGCAGGGCTTCACCATCGGTGGTGCACGGCAGAAGATGTCGGGTGACGACGCAAAGGAAGACATCACGCAGAGCCAGCAGATCGTCCACCAGATCCGCATCGAGCTCGAGGATGTTTTGCAGTTGTTAAAACGTTGAGCATGTGTGGTGCGTTTTGCGCACCGTCTTTAACATCGGGGCGTAGCGCAGTCTGGTAGCGCACTTGACTGGGGGTCAAGTGGTCGGAGGTTCAAATCCTCTCGTCCCGACCAATTCTTTCCATAAATGGTGCCAGAGCCCATTTTATTCCTGATATAGTTTCA
Source organism: Lysobacterales bacterium (assembly GCA_036525655.1). Classification (GTDB taxonomy): domain Bacteria; phylum Pseudomonadota; class Gammaproteobacteria; order Xanthomonadales; family SZUA-36; genus SZUA-36. The sequence continues at coordinate 1,407 of DATCZY010000020.1, forward strand.
GCCTCTCGAGTTCATCCCTGCCATGGGCCGTTTCTGGTCATGGGGCCCGTTGGAGACATGGGCGTTCGTTACCTGGCTGGTATTGCAGATATTTGTGCTGGCTTTCCTGACGTTCTTTGGTCTGCCGTTCGGCAGTATCGGCCCGGATAAGGGAATTTTATGAACTGCACGAACAGGTTTCGCCATGCAGGACTTGTGCTGTTACTGACGGTCGTTGCGGCCTGGGGTTCCTGGTAAACGGCTCTGCCCGGGCGAGCGCAGAGGCCGCGGATGCCGGTCGGCCAACGGCCGAGGACAGGGCGGGCGATGAAATACCGGCTGCAAGTGACGGGGAAGCAGAGGAAGTCTCCGTACGCTTTCAGCATGCTGTCATTCTGTTGCATGCAAAGGAGTATGGCTGCGCGGTCACCGCGTTGCGTCGTGTGCTGGAGCTTGCGCCGCACATGCCGGAGGCGCATGTGAAGAAATTGAAAGTATCCCCGGAGTCAGGGCGTGACTGCTTGCCGGATCTCTCGCAGTGAAGTGAAACTTGCACGTCTATACGATAGGCGGCTCAACATCCAGGTCAGGGTGAATGGGCAGGTCATCAGCCTGGAATGCCTCAACAGAATCTTCCGCCAGCTTGGTGGACTCGAAGCGTGCAATATGAAAAAGGCCTTCGCCTTCATTGACCAGCGGCAGGTTGGTGCGGCCGATAACGATACCTGCAGCACTTGCGAGTACTTCCAGCTCCTGTTGTCCGAATGGATCGGCAATTACGCCGATGACGTCGTTCTTGCGCACCCGCGCGCCCAGTGACACGGCCGCCCGCAAGATGCCGCTGCGTCCGGCGCGTACCCAGGTGCTGGCGCGCGCCACGGTGGGTTCATTGCGTTTGGGTAAGCGGCTGGCCGGCAGCATGTTCAGTTCCCGCATGACGGCAACGATGCCTTTTACACCGGCGCGAATGGAGTGCTCGTCAAATCGCAATGCTTCGCCGGCCTCGTACAGCAGGACCGGGATTCCCTCTTCTGCCGCAACCTGTCGCAGCGAGCCGTCGCGAATGTTGGCGTTGAGCAGAACCGGCACGTGAAAGGCATGTGCAAGTCGCGCGGTCTCCGGGTCGTCGAGGTTGGCGCGTATCTGCGGCAGGTTGTCACGGTGTATTGCAGCCGTATGCAGGTCAATACCGTAATCACACTTGATGACGATTTCTTTCATAAACAGTTCCGCCAGGCGTGCCGCCATCGAGCCATGGTCGGAGCCGGGGAACGAGCGATTCAGGTCGCGGCGATCCGGCAGGTAGCGCGAGCGACTGACAAAGCCGTAAACGTTAACGATGGGTATGGCGAGCAATGTGCCACGCAGTCTGCCCAGCTGCGGTAACCTCAACAGGCGGCGAATGATTTCAACACCGTTTATTTCATCGCCATGCAGAGCCGCACTGACGAACAGGGTCGGCCCATGGCGTTTGCCGCAAATGACCTGTACCGGTAAGGACATCGGGGCGTGTGAGTACAGGCTGGCCATGGGGACATCGATGGTGGCAGATGAACCCGGTTTGATCTCGATCCCGCCGACGGTTATTCCCGTGTTAGACATTGTTCAGCCTTTCCCTCGCGTGGCGGTCCGGTTAGGGCGCGCATTCCGCTCGATAAATTCGATGATCATGCCAGCTACATCCTTGCCACTTGCCTTTTCGATGCCCTCAAGGCCGGGTGAAGAATTAACTTCCATGACCACTGGACCATGATTGGACCGTAGCAGGTCCACGCCGGCGACATTCAGGCCCATGACTTTGGCGGCACGCACCGCGGTTGAGCGCTCCTCGGGTGTGATCTTGATCAGGGTGGCGCTGCCACCGCGGTGCAGGTTGGAGCGGAATTCACCGTCCTGCGCCTGGCGCTTCATGGCTGCAACGACTCTGTCCCCTATGATGAAGCAGCGAATATCCGCACCGCCCGCCTCCTTGATAAACTCCTGGACAAGGATATTGGCATTGAGTCCCATGAATGCCTCGATAACACTTTCTGCCGCCTTCTGGGTTTCGGCGAGGACGACGCCGATGCCCTGTGTGCCTTCGAGCAGCTTGATAACCAGTGGCGCACCGCCCACCATTTTTATCAGGTCTTCAACATCGTCCGGCGAATTCGCAAACCCGGTTATCGGCAGGCCAATTCCCTTGCGCGCCAGTAATTGCACCGAGCGCAGTTTGTCGCGCGAACGGCTGATGGCAACTGATTCGTTCAGCGGGTAAACCCCCATCATCTCGAACTGCCGCAATACCGCAGTACCGTAGAAGGTGACCGATGCCCCGATACGGGGGATGACCGCATCAAAGTGCTCCAGCTCTTCACCTAGGTAGTGGATGCTGGGGTCGTCGGAGTTGATATTCATAT
>DATCZY010000021.1:0-10824 GCA_036525655.1 Lysobacterales bacterium
TTGTGGCCATCGGTTTGCGTGACCGCTTTATTCGCCGGTGACACCCCCGTTGAACCGCTGACCCGAATGCTGAGCCTCGTGCCGGGCGTGGACTGGCCGCACCAGGTCACATTCAGAAAGTTTGAAGATCAACAATGGGAACGGGTCTGGATGGACCGCTTCAAACCCATGCAGTTTGGCTCGGATCTATGGATCGTGCCCGGCGAGATGGAGGTTCCGGTCTCAGCAAAGCACGTTCTGCGCCTCGACCCCGGGCTGGCCTTTGGCACCGGCACCCACCCGACCACCCGCTTGTGTCTCGAGTGGATGGACGGCCATGATTTTGCTGCTGAGACGGTGGTCGACTACGGCTGCGGCTCCGGTGTACTGGGTATCACGGCCGCCATCAAGGGCGCTAAAGCCGTCATCTGCGTCGACAACGACCCGCAGGCCCTGACCGCGACCCGTGATAATGCGCAGAGGAACAATGTGCAGGATACCGTTGTGTGCCTGGCGCCGGAGCAATTCCAGCCGCAACAGGCGGACGTGGTACTGGCCAACATACTGGCCGGCCCGCTGGTTGAACTGGCGCCGCGCCTCGGTGCGTCCGTCAGGCCGGGTGGCTCGCTGGTGCTCTCCGGTATTCTCGAGGAGCAGTCAGACGAGGTCGAAAACGCCTATGCGGCCAGTTTCGATGGACTGCAAAAGAAGGTGATGGACGGCTGGGTGCTGTTGACGGGGCGAAAATGACCGGCAAGGTAAAAATCAACCTGGGTTCAGGGCACTGGAAGCTGGAAGACTGGGTCAACGTGGATATAGACCGCGAAAGCCAACCGGATGTGTGCGCCAATCTCGCCGGTGGTCTGCCCTTTGCCAACGGTGTTGCGCGCCTGATGCACACCGAAGATTTTATCGACCAACTCGAACTCGAACAGGCCGCAGAATTTTTACGCGAGTGCCACCGTATCCTGATCCCGGGCGGCGTTCTGCGCGTACTGACACCGGATATGCGCAAGCTGGCGCAGCTGTACCTCAATGATCCGCAACAGCTCAAGACCCTATGGAGCACCTTCGTTGGTGTGCCCCTGGCGCTGGACACCGCCGGTGAAATTTTCAATATCGGTATGCGTTTTGCCGGCCATACTTTCCTGTATGACGAAGAAACCTTCAAGGCGCTCAGCGCGCGTTGCGGTTTCGAGGCGCGCCGGGTCAAATACCAGGAAAGCGAAATACCCGAGTTGCGCGGACTGGACCTGCGTTCACCTGAAAACGCGATCTCCTTGTATTTCGACTGTTACCGCCAGCCCTGAATTATCGCGCGGGGCTAAAGTCGAGCGTCGCCAGCAGTTCGGACGGTGTGGACCAGTCCCTGCCGCAAACGAAGCGCGGCAAATTCCATAGGTCACTTTGTGCTGTAACCAACCCGGGATCGGTTCCGAGAGCGGCCAGGCAACGGTGTTCCTCGCCTTTCATCGGAAAATACTCAGTACGGATGTACTCGCTGGACTCACCAAAAGGGTAGGCAAAAAAGCGCGGTCTGCGACCGGTTTTTTGCTCGATAAATTCAGCCGCCCGCACTACCTGCGAGCGACAGTCTTCGAGGCTGTTAATCTGCTCAAAGCCGCCACGGGGGTAGTGCTCTTCTTCCAGGTCCGGGTGGTTGTGGTCCCAGCCGTGATTACCGATGGCCATCATCGGATGAGCGTCGGCCTTGCGCCACCAGTCATCGCTCATGTGGCCCGAGCCAAACAGCGACTTGCTGTCGATCAAGCGGCGCGCCTCGGGGCTGGCGATGACAAAACTGGTCGCGTGCAGGCCGGGTTGCGCGGTGTTGCCGTGGCGCCCGACGAAGTCTTCCATGATTTGCAGCAAGCCCGGCTGCACGCCATGCCCGGGAAACTCCAACGTGCGCACATCGTAGTCGCAACCATCATCAAAGGTCAGGCAGATGACCGGCGCATCAGGAACCGGCGGATCATCCGCAAACACGGCGTCGATCAGCGTGGCGAGCGAAACCAACCGACAACCCGCGGCATGCAATGCTTCGAGGTCCGCGGCCAGCGCCACGTGGTCGTTATTGCGGGTTTCGTTACCGGCGATATTCTGCGAGTGGTAAGCGAGTATGGCTGCTTTCAAGATCGGGTCACTTGTGTTGGCAAAGGTTCAGGATGATTGGGCTCGACTGGAAACTATATAACACTTTGGCATGCGGGTTGGATAATATACCCTTTCGTCCAGTCAGTCTTCGACAGGTTATTAAAGCATCCGCATAATGCAGTTTTCCAGAAGCCAAAAAAGAACATGAAAACCTGGAATGCCATACGTACACAACTCGTAGACTTCTACGTCTACCTGGCCCTTCCGCTGGTCTCCGTTTTTCTGCCGGCGGCCTGGTCACGCGCCTTGCTGGCCCGCAGTTCGGGTTTCTCCTGGGTGCTCGCAGCCGAGGCCCGGGCGGCCTGGACAAGTTCCGCCGAATTCGTCGATCCCGGTGAAGCAAGCGAGTGGATCAAGCGTTGGAAGCAGGTTGAAATGCTGGATGTGCGCGATACCTACATGATGAGTTTCGGCCGGGCGCGTACCGTGCTGGCTGAAATCGAATGCGATACCGACATCGGGGCCGTCAGGGACAAGGTCCTGATCGGTATGCACTGGGGCCCATCCATCTCGATACTGAAACTATTGCAGACGGCCGGTCTAGAACCCGCACTGCCGTTCCGCCGCCCCGAAAAGGACATCCTGCGGGTCAGGCCGTTCTATTATCTGTTTGTCATGCTGGCGGCCACGCATATCGTCAAAACCATGGGTAAGCGTGCAATACCCATCGGCGGCGCCGGCAAGGCCTTGCGGGCGTTGATGGACCAACCGGGCAGCGTCATTGTGGTGATGGATGCGCCGCCGAGGAAAGACCGGCCGACGTTAAATGCCACCGTCCTGGGTAAAAACGCGATCTTCGAGGCCGGCTTTCCGACCATTCTTGCGGATAATCACAAGGAATATTTCCTCTACGCCCTGAGTTTGCAACCTGGCGGCCTGGTACGAAAGAAACTGGAGCTGATGGGGCCGTTCAGCTCGGATGACGCCACGGGTTTCATCGAGAACTATGCCGGTTTCTTGGACCGCCACCTAGCCAACGACCCCGCCCAGTGGCGCATCTGGCATGTCGCTAAACAGTTTTGGAACTGAGCCCGAATACGACCCGCCTTACGGACATTTAGACTGTGACCCCGCGAACTGATCGATAGAATCGCATATCTTAAAGTCGACTAAATTGAGTTGTTTGACCTACTCAGAAAGCGGGTTTCTCGGGTGCGGCCTGGAAACGTTCGACGGCTTCGAGAATTTCCCGGCGGGCGGCGTCGACGCCCTGCCAACCACCGGTTCTGACCCACTTGTTCCTTTCGAGGTCTTTGTAGTGCTCAAAAAAGTGCACGATCTGATTCAGCAGCATGTTATCAACGTCTTCGACCGACTTGATATCGCGGTAGATGCCGGTGACTTCGTCAACGGGCACGGCGATGACCTTGGAATCTTCACCGGCCTCGTCTTTCATCTGCAGCACCCCGACCGGACGGCAGCGCACCACGGTGCCGGGCAACATCGGTAAAGGCAACACGACGAGAACATCGACCGGATCGCCGTCACCACACAGCGTGTGTGGCACATAGCCGTAATTGCACGGGTAGTACATGGCGGTCTTGAGCATGCGGTCGACAAATATGGCGCCGGACTCCTTGTCCACCTCGTACTTGATGGCCGGAGAGTTCATCGGCACTTCGATGATGACGTTGATATCGTCCGGTATATTTCTTCCGGTAGGGACCTGCTGCAGACTCATGTGTTTAATCCTTTGCTCGAGACCTGACATTATACGCAATCGGGGGTTGCGCGGCGGTTTTCGCTATGGTTTTCAGCGGGTTTTGTGCTTAAGTTTGTCGTCCTCGTTTCAAAGCCGGGGATAAGCAACTACAATATCCGACCCGCTTTCAAAGGTATTAACTTGATGTGTCCTGCAACACCTGAAAAAAACAAAAACCGTGGTTATGTCATCCCGATTGGCGGTGCTGAAGCAAAACATAAAGACCCCGTCATCCTCGAGCGTTTCGTCAAGCTGTGCGGCGGCGACGACGCCCGTATCCTGGTCATTCCTACCGCGTCCGAACTGGATGAGACCGGTCCCTTATACCTGGACCTGTTTGAGGGAATGGGTGCAAAAGCCATGTGCATCCCGATTGAAAACCGCGAGGACTGTTACGAGGAAGAAACCCTTGCCGTGATGGAAAGGGCAACGGGAATTTTTATCACCGGCGGCAACCAGTTGCGTTTGAGCACGATACTGGGCGGGACCCCCGTGGCCCGCGCCATCCGCAGGCTGAATGCCGAAGGCGTACACATGGCGGGTACGTCCGCTGGCGCTGCCATTATCTCCGAGCACATGATAGCCGGTGGCCGTGGCGGCCCTTCGCCACGTGAAAGCGGTGTTGTGCTGGCGCCTGGCCTGGGCTTGACCAACCGGGCGATCATCGACCAGCACTTCAACCGGCGTGGCCGCATGGGCCGTTTGCTCGCGGCACTGTCGTTCAACCCGTTTGTGTGCGGTTTGGGTATCGACGAGAATACCGCGGCCTTTATCGCGCCTGACGGCACCATGGATGTGGTTGGCCACGGTACCGTGACAGTTATAGACCCGTCGGGTCTGAGTCATTCGTCGATGAGTTACGTCAACAAGTCCGAAGCCGTCTCGCTGATCGGGTTGAAATTGCACGTGCTGGCCAATGGGTCCCAGTTTAACCTTGAGACCCGTGAAGCCCGGTTGTAAGTATAAATTGGACGGAATCCGCATTGCGATGCAAAATGTGGTCTGAATTCAGCAAGATTGGGTGATAAGCCAACTCTCGACACCGGCAGGGCCGGATTTTTAATGACTTTTAACTGAAGGTTCTGTTATGAAAATTCTTTCCACTAACGTATACGTCGGCCCCAGCCTGTATGCTCATTTCCCGGTCATACGTCACCACGTGGATCTTGGAATCCTCGAGGAATGGCCATCTGCGCGGCTTGGTGAGGATTTTATCGGCGCATTGATCAAGGCATTGCCGGGTCTGCACAACCACGGTTGTTCCTATGGGGAACCGGGCGGGTTCATCCGCCGTATGCGCGAAGACGAAGGTACCTGGATGGCGCACATCTGGGAGCATACCGCGCTGGAATTACAGAACATCGCAGGCTCGTCGGTTTCTTTCGGTCGCACACGCGGTTCCGGTGAGCCTGGCCATTACAACATGGTTTTTCAGTACAAACAGCGTGATGTCGGTCTCGAAGCCGCGCGCATCGCCCTTCAGCTTTTACTGAGTCTTTTACCCGAAAACCTCAAAAAGGAACTCTCTTCTGAAATCGACAAGGATTTCAATTATGAAGAGGAGCGTGACGATTTTATTCTCTTTGCCCAACGCAAGGAGTTGGGTCCAAGCACCGCATCGCTGGTCAACGCCGCCGAGGCACGCGAAATACCCTATCTGCGTCTCAACAAGTATTCGCTGGTCCAGTTTGGTCATGGTGCCTACCAACAGCGCATCCAGGCCACCATTACCAGCAAGACACCGCATATCGCGGTGGAAATTTCCAGTGACAAGGAAGACACACATAATCTGTTGCGTGATCTCGGTTTGCCGGTGCCTTCGCAAAAGATGGTTTACAACCCGCGCGAAGCGATTCGTGCGGCACGCAGTATCGGCTTCCCGGTCGTACTCAAGCCCTTGAATGCCAATCACGGCCGCGGTGTTTCCATCAACCTGATCAACGATGAGCAGGTTGAAAGCGCATTTGCATTTGCCCGCGAGCAGGGCACCAGCAAGGCGGTACTGGTTGAAAGCTATGTCGAAGGCTTCGACCACCGCATGCTGGTGGTCAATAACGAACTGGTGGCGGTGGCCAAGCGGGTTCCGGGGCATGTGGTCGGTGACGGCAAGAGCACCGTCAAGCACCTGGTGGACAAGGTCAATGAAGATCCGCGCCGTGGTATCGGTCACGAAAAGGTGCTGACCAGGCTCGAACTCGATCGGCCCGCACGTGAACTGCTGGCATTGGCCGGCTTTGACGAGAACACGGTCCTGCCCGAAGGTGAAATTTTCTTTCTGCGCAATACCGCCAATCTTTCGACCGGTGGCACCGCCATCGACCTGACCGACGTGGTTCACCCCGATAACCGCGAAATGGCGGAACGCGCGATCCGTGCGGTCGGTCTGGATGTCGGTGGTGTTGATTTCCTGACCCAGGATATCACCCAGTCCTACAAGGAAATAGGCGGTGCGATCGTGGAGGTCAACGCGGCGCCGGGCTTCAGGATGCACGTGGCTCCCTCGGAAGGTAAGCCACGGGATGTTGCCGGCAAGGTGATGGACATGCTGTTCCCGCCGGGCTCACCGACGCGTATCCCGGTTGCCAGTATTACCGGCACCAACGGTAAGACCACGACCTCGCGTATGCTCGCGCACATTTTGAAAACCGCTGGCCACACGGTGGGTATGACGTCGACCGATGGTGTTTACATCGATGGCCGCCTGACGGTCAAAGGTGACATGACCGGACCGACGTCCGCGCATATTGTTTTACGCGACCCGACCGTCGATATCGCCGTGCTGGAAACCGCGCGTGGTGGATTGCTGCGCTCGGGGCTGGGTTACCGCCGTTGTGATGTATCTGCATGTCTGAACGTCGCGGCGGATCACCTTGGTCTGAAAGGCATCGACACGCTCGAACAACTCGCCGAGGTCAAACGCATCGTCATTGAGGTTGCCCGCGATACCGCCGTGCTCAACGCGGATGACCAGCTATGCCTGAATATGGCCGATTACACGCAGGCTGAACATGTCTGCTATGTCACCATGAACCCGGCCCATGCGCTGGTTAAAGAACACATACGCGCCGGCGGCAGGGCCGTGGTGCTGGAGCAGGGCTTCAACGGCGATATGATCACCCTGTACGACAAGGGCACCCATTACCAGTTGGTCTGGACACACCAGATACCGGCCACGATGGATGGCAAGGCCACGCATAACGTGCAGAACGCGATGTTTGCAGCGGCGCTGGCCTATTCGATGCACAAGTCGCTGGACGACATTCGCCACGGCCTGCGCACCTTTGGCTCGACGATATTCCAGGCCCCCGGCCGTATGAACGTGTTCGACGAACACCCTTTCCGCGTGATCCTCGATTATGGCCACAACGCCGCGGCCATCCGCAGTATGTGCCAGTTGGTCAGCCGCCTCGAAGTGTCGGGCCGGCGCATTTGCGTACTGGCGGCGCCCGGTGACCGTCGTGACGAGGACATCCGCGCCATTGCCAACGAGGCCAGCGGTCATTTTGATCATTACATCTGCCGGGCCGACGACTCCCGCCGCGGACGCCGCTATGCCGAGGTACCGGAAATGTTACGTGATCAATTGCTGGCAAACGGCGTTGAAGCTGAGGCCATCGACATCATACCGGACGAGGTGCTGGCGGTTGATGCCGCGCTGGATATGGCCAAAGAAGGCGACCTGCTGATGTTGTTTGTCGATCATGTCAGGCGTTGCTGGAACCAGGTTCTTCATTATGAAGGACATAGCACCGCGGATACCGGTCCAGACATCGTCAAGCCGGTCCACAGTTTTGTGGAGGCCGATCCGGAAGCATTCCTGCTGGATTCCGGTGTGCGTCTCGTCCGGGATGAGCGCGGAGTGCGTGTGGCCCGGGAAGAAGAAAGCGATTAACAGCACACCCGGCCAATGAAAATCGAAATGCTTGACAGCCGCCGCCTGACGGGGCCCAACCTGTTCTGGGACCATCCGGGGGCGATACTCGATGTCGCGCTGGACGGTATCCCGGCCGAGCGGCTGGTTTCGGCCTGGTCAAAGGAGACCGGTGTCCTGATGGAGGCGCTCGGCTGGCCGTCGGCGCAGACCTGTTCGCGGGTGTTTGACGGCGGTGTGAGCCTGGTCATCCAGGCCCCGATCGACTTGCTGTATACCGCTTGTGAGCTCAATGAAGCTGCCTTCATGCGGGCGGTCGCATGGCTCAAAGGTGAGCAGCCGCCGGATTTGCACGATTCCATCGCCGTGCTGACCGACCTGGCGTCGAAAGAAAAAAAGCCCGCTTTGCTGGCGATGCAGGCAGCCGCCGCCCGTCACCACGTACCTTTTCTCTGGGATGACGACGAGGTTTCGGTCGGTTTTGGCAAAACCTCCATCACCTGGCCGGCCGATGCCGTGCCTCAGCCGGAAAGCGTCGATTGGCAGGCCGTCGGTTCGGTGCCGTTGGGTATCGTCACCGGCACCAATGGCAAATCGACCACCGTCAGGCTGTCGGCGGCGATACTCGCCGCGGCCGGTCTTCGGGCCGGGATCACATCGACGGATTACATCCGTGTTGGCGAGGAGATACTCGACAGGGGTGATTATTCAGGTCCCGGCGGTGCGCGCACCCTTTTAAGGCATCCACAATGCGAAGCCGTTGTACTTGAGGTCGCCCGCGGCGGTCTGTTGCGCCGTGGCATCGGTGTCGAACATGCCGACGCCGCCCTGATCACTAACGTGGCTGTAGACCACATGGGTGAATACGGTATCAACACCCTGGCGGAAATGACCGAGGCCAAGTTCATCGTACGGCGGGCCCTGGCAAAGGACGCGCCACTTATCCTGAATCTGGATGATGCGGAAAGTGTCAGAATGGCAGCAACACTCGACAACAGAATTACCTGGTTTGGGCTGGATGCCCGTCATCCGTTATTACAAAAACATTTAGAAAAACAAGGTCAGGCAGCCTACCTGTCCGACGGTTGGCTGGTACTTGCTGACGGCGGTGAGACCCGGAAAATTGTTCGGGTCCAGGACGTCCCCATAACCTTTGGCGGTGCGGCCCGGTACAACATCAGCAACGCACTGGGCGCGATGGCATTGTGTCATGTTTTGGGTGTTGCCGATGAAGCGCTGGCCACGGGTCTCAGGACTTTCAGTGGTGACGCCGACGCAAACCCGGGACGAGGTAATTTATTTGAGAAAGATGGCATCAAAGTTTTTCTCGATTTCGCGCATAATGAACATGGTGTCAGGGCAGTGGGTGATACTGTCAGGGCGTTTGATGCCAAGCGGAACATCGTATTGATCGGGCAGGCAGGTGATCGTACCGACCAGGATATCCGTAATCTTGTCAATGCTATTTGCGATCTCAAGCCTTCGCGATTGCTGGTATGTGATATGCCCGGATACGAACGTGGACGGCAAGCCTGGGTAGTCGCCGAAATGATCAGCGAATTCGCAATCGCCGAAGGTGTTCCAAAAGAGGCCGTGAGCATGTTCAAAAGCCCGCTCGATGGTGTAAGACAGGCACTGGCCGACGCCAGAGAAGGAGATTGCCTTGTGTTGCTGGCATTTGCCCAGCGTAATGAAGTGCTTGCGATGCTCCGGGAGTTTGTTGCAGGCAAATAGATTTTGTGGATATCTGAATGGCAAAACTTTATTTCAACTACTCTTCCATGAACGCCGGTAAAACCACGGTGCTGTTGTAATCGGCGCACAATTACCGTGAGCGTGGCCTGACGCCGATGTTGTTCACGCCAAAACTCGACGACCGCTACGGCGAGGGTTGGATCAAATCACGCATCGGCCTGCAGGCCAAAGCGACGATATTCACGGCGCAAGATGACCTGTTCGAAATCATGCGGTCGCAGCTGGAAACGCGCAATATTCATTGTGTACTGGTCGATGAGGCGCAGTTCCTGACCCGCGACCAGGTCTACCAGCTCAGCGAGATCGTTGACCGGCTGAACATCCCGGTATTGTGTTTTGGCCTGCGCACCGACTTCCAGGGTGAGTTGTTTGAGGGCAGCAAGTACCTGCTGGCCTGGGCCGACCAGTTGACGGAAATCAAGACCATTTGCCACACCGGCCGCAAAGCCAACATGGTGGTGCGGGTGGATGACCAGGGCTATGCCCTCAAGGAGGGCGCGCAGATAGAAATCGGCGGCAATGAGCGCTATGTTTCGGTCAGCCGGGCGGAGTTCAAAAAGGTGTTTATCGGCGGCCAGCGTATCAAGTTTATCGAACCGGTCGTGGATGATCGCGAAGACGAAAATGATATGTATGATGAACAAGGCGACGACAGGCTGCTATAGTCAGGTTAGGAAGCCACTAATTCTGGTGGTGGGAGAACGACGATGCGCTGGTTATTCTTTTTGATCATAGTGTTTGCCGTGCTGTGGTACATCCGTGGCATTGAAGATGTGAAACCGCCCCCCATCGAAGAGGGTATCATCGCCGGCCCCGTCAAGGCCTTGCACAAGGCGCAGAATTTCGAAAAATCCTACCTTGATGCGACCAGGGAACAGCAAAAGAAAATGGAAGAGCAACTGGAGAAGGAAACCGGCGGTTAAACCGGCATCCCACCCGGGGAGATTCTTAACCAGTCATGGCCAGGGGGCGGGCTCTGCTTTTGGTGAGTTGCCGTGTAGCAGCTGAAGCATAAAAAAACCCGCCTCCAAGGCGGGTTTTTTTATCGACCTCTTAATATTCAGGATCTGCGTCTACGCAGTCTTGATCCGCCCACCAGGGCCAGCAAACCGCCCATGAAGATCAGCGCCCAAAGCGGTATCGGCACACCTTCTTCACCTTCTTATGCCCCCGTATTGTTAAGGGAAAACGATACATTGTCATACAAACGACCCGAGGGCTCAGCGTTTGAGGTAATGGTTGTAAATCCCCATTGCAGTTTTTTACCTTCAGCCGACTCATCCAAAGTTACCAAAACAGACCCGACTCCTGCCGTTGCAGTGTCAAATGATTCAAACCAGGCCAGGGAATTGTCAGGATT
>DATCZY010000022.1:0-2288 GCA_036525655.1 Lysobacterales bacterium
GAGGTCGAGTCGTCCATTACGACCAGGTCTTCCTGCTCCGCCTTGCGCGCCAGGCGGTAGGTGTGGTGATTGATGGCCGTGGTTTCGCGGATAAACAGGGCATCGTACTGGAGGATTTGCGAGCGTTTGCTGGCGGTGATGGTCTCGGCATTGATGCCGACCTTGGCGGCCGCTTTGATAAACCGGCTGATGGCCTCCTTGTCGCTCGGCGGGTTGGCTTCGTCCGGGTCGACGAGGATGGCCATTTCCCAGCGATATTTGCGCTGAGCGGGTTGCCGCCATATTTTTTGGATGAAATTTTCCAGCCGGGCCAGAAAGGCCTGTTGTTGCTCTTTGTCCAGTTGGCTGAAGCAGGCCCGTTTAATCTCGAGTTGCACGCCGTCGCTATCGCGGCTTAATTCCACCTGCAGGATCGGCGCCGGGTAGCGGTCGAATACGATGCGCGCTACCTTCTTCCAGGCCTCGTTCTCCGTCCAGCCGAAATAAACCGCAAGGTTGATGGTCTGGCCTGCCTCGATGATTTCGCTGTCGACGATCGATGCGGTCAGGCCAAAATCAAAGGCGGTCACATCGCTGGCGTTGCGCAAATCGTTGATGGTATTCACGCTTGGCAATACTTTGTGCTGACGCGCTTCGGCCAATAGTGAGCAGTAGTAACCGCGGCTCAGATAAATGGCCGTATCGCATAAGTTGATGACGCGGGTCTTGCGCTCATCCTTTTTAGGGTAGTCCGACAGGTACTGCTCAAAGCTGATGGCGCCCAGCCCGGTATTGGCCAGCAGGATCTCGTCATCCACTACGATCAATGTATTTAGCATTTGTTTTTACCCTCTGAGGGTTTTTTCAGGATGATTGCGGTACGCAATCGATCGTTTCCAAAAGTCGACATCTTGGCAAAGTGCTCCCTGGCGATCGGGATGTGCTGGCAATCGAGCGCGTCCTGCGTTTTTTCGTCCACGTCGGGGTCGTGCACGTAGATGCAATCTTCATCCACACCGGTCACGGCCACCCAGTGGGGCGCCTTTTTGCCATCCATCAGGTAAGTGCTGATCAGCATCATCACGGCGTGTTGGCGTTTGAGTGCGTCGGCAATCTGCTTTTGTGTCACATCGGCAATAATAACCTTGACGCGCTCTTTTTTTGCGCGGTCGCGGAATTGCTTTTCGACCGTGCGCATGATCTCCTTTTTCTTTAAGGTGCGCACGCCGTCCAGGAACAGGGGTTTGTCCGTGCTGATATAGGCGCTGACGTCAAAACCGCGCTTTTTTGCCGCCAGTGCGAGGCCCAGCGGGTGGGTTCCACCATGGCCCGATGTCATGAATATCGTGGTGGCCTCCCGCCAGATGTCCATTTCCAGCCCCTGGTTGGGCTTGATCTTGTTATCGAGGCTCGCCATGGCCATCAACAGGGATGCCGGGCCGCAGGTAAACTCGGTGGACTGCTGAAACCAGGGGACAGGGTGTATCAGTTGTTTTGGGTCGAGGCGGCGTATGCGTTTTTGCATGCGCAAGGCGTCACCGTGGTCGGTGTAATAATCAACGTATTCGCCAAACGAACGGTAGCCAAGGCCCTCGTAAAGCTTGATTGCGCCTGCATTATCCTTGGCCACCTCCAGGCGCATGGCAAACCGGCCCTTCTCTGCGGCCGCCCGCTCCAGCGCCAGCAGCAGCGCCTTGCCGATACCCTGGCCGCGCGCCTTGCCCGATACCGCAATCGAATACAAACGCGCCAGGCGTGTGCCCTTGTGCAGAAGCACCAGTCCATACGCCAGCACTTTATGGTCTTTTTCGACCACAAGGAACACCCGGTTGCTGGCCTTGATCCAGTGCTGAAAACGGCGGCGGCTGAGCCGGTCACCGGCAAAACTGGCTTCTTCCAGTGCCACCAGGTCTTCCAGGTCGCGATCTTCGACCGGGCGGATCAAAAAATCCTTACGCTTATCGGGCATGATGGGCTCCAGTTTTAAACACCTATGGACACGGCTGCCTGCTTTTAATTAACAACGCTTGTTGCGACATTTTATCCCTAGGATAGTTGTGATTGAACCTGTATGTGTGCTGCTCCGGCTATGGCGAGCCGGCCGCGTGAACGCGGTTGTTGGGACGATAGAGCAGCAAACCCGTCGCGGCAAGCATCGCGAATGCCGCACCGGCAAGGAAGGTCGCGGGTGCGCCGAATACCGTCCATAAAGACCCTGCAATCAGGCTTGCCAGGAACAGCGAGACACCGGTCACAAAATTGAATACGCCAAAGGCGGTACCGCGAAGATCGGCGGGGGCGGTATCCGC
>DATCZY010000023.1:0-2936 GCA_036525655.1 Lysobacterales bacterium
ACCGCCAGGCTTTCCAAGTCTTTTCCAGAAAGTAATATCAAGACTTCACCCCTCGGCCATCGGCCAGGTATCCGCGACGCGGTAACCCTCGGGCCACGGGTCCTGTGGGTCAAGCATCAGTTGGTGGGTGCCGGTGATCCATGCGCGCCCGGACACCGTGGGCACGATCGCCGCCTTGCCAGGCAACGATGTCGTTGACTTGATCCCGCAGACAAACTCGGAACCGATGATCGAACGCGCACGGTACACATCACCCACCGCCATCCGTCCCTGGGCGTGCAATACCGCCATCCGCGCCGAACACCCCGTACCGGTCGGCGAGCGGTCGATCTTACCCGGGCGGATGGCAACCGCGTTGGCGCCGGTGAGCTCACCGTTGATTTTGATCAACGGCCCGGCGAACTGGCAGAATGAAATGTGATCCCAATCGGCGTTCACCGGGTGTCGAAAACCCAGTTGCTCATTGGCGGCAGCGGTAATCCTGACCCCGGTTTCCGCCAGTTCACGGGCGTTGGCTGGTACGATTTCGATGCCGGTGGCTGCGGCATCGACAATCACAAAGCTGTCGCCGCCGTAAGCCGTGTGCACCGTCAGCGTGCCGAGGCCCGCAACCTCGAGCGGCGCCGAAAGCCGGTCGACAAACGATGGTACATTGGTGATCGTGATGCGTTCGGCCTTGCCGTCACGACACAAGGCGCGGGCGGTCACCAGGCCACCCGGAGCCTCCAGCACCACCTCGGTTTCGACCCCGGTGATGGGCAGGATGCCGGTTTCGAGCAGCACCGTGGCGACGCAGATCGAATTGGAGCCGGACATCGGCGGTGTGTCCGCCGGTTCCATGATGATCATACCCATCTGCGCGCGCGGGTCCTTTGGCGGCACCAGCAAGTTAACGTGCCGGAAGACGCCGCCGCGCGGTTCATTCAAAACCAGTCGGCGCAGGATGTCGTCCTTCTCGATAAAACAACGCTGTTCCCAGATCGTCTCACCGGGCGGTGGTTCGACGCCGCCAACGATCACATCACCGACCTCGCCCTCGGCGTGGCAGCTGACAATATGGATTATCCGGCTTGTTCTCATAATGCAGGCTCACACGGCTATGCTGTAAAATTCCGCCCGATGATACCAATTCTATATTCTTTCCGCCGATGTCCTTATGCGATACGGGCCAGGATGGCCCTGGTTTATGCCGGGGTTGCCGTGGAACAACGCGAGGTACTGCTCAGGAACAAGCCGCGCCCGATGCTGCAGGCATCGCCCAAGGGCACCGTGCCGGTACTGGTATTGCCCGACGGCAGGGTCATCGATGAAAGCGCCGATGTGATGCGCTGGGCGCTGGCGCAAAACGACCCGGACGGCTGGTGGCGGGATGACCTCGAACAGGTGAGCAACGGCCTGGTCGAGGAAAACGACCTGGTTTTTAAACAACACCTCGACCGCTACAAGTATGCCGACCGCCACCCTGAACACGCGCCGTCGCATTACCGCGACGCAGCGGCAAAATTCCTCTCGCTATTGGAACAAAGACTGGCTGTTACGCACTATCTTTTGAGCGACCGGATGAGGTTTGCGGACGTGGCGATATTTCCTTTCGTGCGCCAGTTTGCGCTTGTCGATAAACCCTGGTTTGACCAGGCGCCCTACCCCGGGCTGCAGGCCTGGTTGCAATCTTTTCTCGATTCAACCCTATTTACCAACGTCATGAAGAAAAAGCCGACATGGCATGAGGAAGCATCCGATGACTGATCAATGCGTAACCCTGAGCAAACAGGACAACATCGCTTTTGTCACGCTCAACCGCGCCGAAAAGCGCAATGCCCTCGACATGGCGATGTTCCGGTCGATCGATAAAATCTCACGCCAGTTGCGCCGGGACCGGGAAATCCGCGCCGTCATCGTGCAGGCCAATGGTGAGGATTTCTGCAGCGGCCTGGATGTCAAGGCGGTGCTGAGCCAGAAGTCATCCGCGCTGTCGCTGTTAAAAAAGTGGCTGCCGGGGCAGGCCAACCTCGCGCAACGGGTTTCGTGCAACTGGCGCAAGATCCCGGTGCCGGTGATCATGGTGATCCACGGGCGCTGCTGGGGCGGCGGTTTGCAAATCGCGCTCGGCGCCGATTTCAGGTTCGCGACCCCGGACGCCAGTTTCTCCATCATGGAGGGCAAATGGGGCCTGATCCCCGACATGGGTGGCAACCTCGCGCTGCGTGAGTTGGTCGCGAAGGACGTCGCCCTGCGCCTGGCGATGTGCGCCGAGGTCATCACGGCGCAGGCCGCGTTGCAGTACGGATTGATCAGCCAGGTGGTTGACGACCCACTGCAACACGCGAAAGATTTTGCCGCTGTGATCAACGAACGCTCGCCCGATGCGGTCGCCGCGGTCAAAAAACTCTATCAGCAAAACTGGTTCAAAGCCGAGTGGCTGATGCTTGCCAGGGAGAGTTATTACCAGGTCAGGATACTGCTGGGTAAAAACCAGGGCCGCGCTGTAAAGAAACAAATGAATCCCAAAAATAATGCAATGTATACTATTAGAAAGAAGTGGTAATAATATAATTTTTATATGTTTTTATTATAAATAAATCACCTTCAAAAAGGACAGTCACAAGCTGCTTCTACCCGCTCACCCGTGACCGGGTGATCAAACTCCAGCGTAGCTGCATGCAACATCAGACGCGCTGACATGGCCCGGGTCTGTGCCGTGCCATACAGATCACAACCCAGTATCGGATGCCCTATTTCGCGGCTGTGTAAGCGCAGCTGGTGGGTGCGACCGGTTTGCGGTGTGAATATAACCCTGCTGCGCGCAGGGTTGTCCAGTCGCTCCAATACCCGGTAATGGCTTAGTGACCGCTTGCCTTGCTCGTGGCAGATCTTCAGCAACGGGAAATTCGGTTTGTCCTTCGCAATCGGCGCGTCGATTTCTCCCTGGTCTGACG
>DATCZY010000024.1:0-2040 GCA_036525655.1 Lysobacterales bacterium
ACAGCCACGACCCGGACGGTGGTGATGAGTTCGGTGCTGGTTCTTGTATTCGACTTCATTATGACGTCGTTTCTTATCTGATTAACAATTGACATTGAGGCTTTGACGGAAAAAATCATGCGGGCGAATTACAAAGTAGAACTGTCATCAGGCATCTTTTTGCTGATGGGTATCGCAGCCTTGTTATGGCTGGCCACCGAAGCGACCGATTACGGCATGCAGGTTGGGGAAGATACCTACAAGGTTAGCGCCCGTTTTACCAACGTGGCTGATCTGAAAAATCGCGCACCGGTCAAAATCGGTGGCGTTACAGTGGGCCTGGTGGAAAACATAACCCTTGATCCGGTTGAATTTGACGCGGTGGTTGAAATGAAAATTGACCGGCGCTATTCCGAAATACCCAATGACAGCGGCGCTTCCATACTGACCAGCGGTGTGCTGGGCGACCGTTACGTAGGACTCGATCCGGGCGGCGCCCTCGAAGTGCTGGTGGATGGCGACGAGATCTTCGTTACGCAATCGGCTGTTGTATTGGAGTCATTGATCAGCAAATACCTGTTTAACACCGATAAAGGAGGAGAAGAGTGAAGCTCAGGGTTCTATTTGCGCTGGCCTTGTTTTCTGTTCTCAGCAGTATGTCTGTTCGGGCGCAAGCAGACGACCCGGTTTCACTGGTAGAGAATATCACCGGTCATATCTTTGCCGACGTAACAAAGAACCTGGAAGAGTACACTGCCAACCCGCAACTCCTGGAAGATCTTGTACGCAAAGAGCTCATACCCTTACTGGATGTCAACTACGCCGCACGTCTTATACTGGGCCGCGCCGGACGCGGTATTGAACAAGAAAAAGTGGATGAATTTGCCAACTGCATGAGCAACCTGCTCATCAGTCGATATTCCAAGGGTTTGCTTTATTTCAGCAGCAAGATCAAATTGCAGGTACTCCCCCAGCGCGGCGAACTGGATGAAAAGCTTACACGTGTCAGAACTCGTGTAACGCTGCCGGAGGGCGGTGAAGCCCCGATAGATTATGCATTTCATAAAACGGCCGAAGGCTGGAAGGCGTTTGACGTGGTTGTCGAGGGTATTTCCTATATCACCACTTACCGCAACCAGATCATGCCCGAAGTGCAGGCGAATGGTATCGACAGCGTTATCGAACGTCTCAATACCGGTCAGTTGCAGCTGTCGGATTAATGCACGGCACTATGCAAACTACGCGCGCCCTTACCTGTATTTTTTTGCTCAGCTTATTGTTATCCGGGTGTGCCGGAACACAAAGCCGCAACACCGACCCTGAGAATGATCCATGGGAAGGTTATAACCGCAAGGTTTACGCCTTTAACGAAGGCATGGATAAAGTGGTCCGCCCGGTTGCGGTCGCGTATGACAAGGTCATGCCGGATCCGATGCAACGCGGGGTCGGCAACTTCTTCAGAAACCTGGACGCACCGGTTACCTACGTCAACCAGGTTCTGCAGGGGAAATTCAAACAAAGCCTCGCCACCGTCGGCCGTTTCCTGGCCAATTCGACCTTCGGCCTGTTTGGCTTTTTCGACATCGCCACGCAGATGGGCATACCTTACTATGACGAGGACCTCGGCCAGACACTGGCAAAGTGGGGTTACGATGACAGCAGGTACCTGATGTTTCCATTTGTTGGCCCATCCACCTTCCGCGACGGCACGGGCCTCGTCGTCGACAGTTTCTATCACCCGGTTGGCCGGGTCTTCCACGGCAGCAACCGTTGGGGGCTGTTGATATTGCGCGGCGTTGATATCAGGGCACGCTACCTGGACCAGGATGCCGAGCTTGAGCAGGCATACGACCCCTACGTGCTGCTGCGCGATGTATGGATGCAAAACCGCCAATATCAAATCTACGATGGCGACCCGCCCCTGACGAATTATGACCTTTATCTCGAAGACGACCCCGAGATGCAGTAAACCTACAACGAGGGCGGACAGTAAACCATTTAATCGTTAGCTGAAGAAGCCTGATTTTAATCAACGTCAAAGATCGTAATGCAGCCGCTGTT
>DATCZY010000025.1:0-5968 GCA_036525655.1 Lysobacterales bacterium
GTGGCGCATCGGCGCTGGTTACCGGTTACCGCGAACAACACCAGCTGTTGGAGCAGGAACTCGCGAAGTTTCTTCAACGTGACAAGGTCCTGCTGTGCTCCTCGGGTTACCTTGCCAACCTGGCTGTGGCAACCAGCCTGACGGGCAAAGGTGACGTCATCATCCAGGACCGGCTCTGCCACGCTTCGCTGATCGACGCCGCGCGGCTTTCCGAAGCGCGTTTGTCGCGCTATGCGCATGCAGATATGGATGCTTTACGCAGACGCCTGGAGAGCGCCGTTGACAGGCATACGCTGGTGGTCAGTGACGGTGTCTTTTCGATGGATGGCGATACCGCACCATTAAGCCGGATGGCTGAGCTGTGCCGGGAACACGGCGCCTGGCTGGCCATTGACGATGCGCATGGAATCGGTGTTTGTGGCCCCGGCGGCCGGGGCAGCGTCGCGGCGGCCGGGCTCGATGACAGCGAAGTACCGGTCCTGACCGGCACCCTGGGCAAGGCTTTTGGTTGCTTTGGGGCGTTTGTCGCCGGTTCTGAAAAACTCATCGATCACCTGGTCAACGAGGCGCGCAGTTACATCTATACCACCGCCATGCCACCGGCACTGGCGGCTGCGGCCCGCGCTGCACTGCGCCGGGTGATTGAAGACGACTGGCGGCGCGACCATCTGTACGCGCTGATCAGGCATTTCAAACAGGGCGCGTCGAACCGCGGGCTGGTCCTGATGGACTCCGATTCACCGATCCAGCCGATGATTATCGGCGCCAGCCAGGCGGCACTGGATGTCGCTGCGTCTCTGCAACAGCAGGGTTTCCTGGTGGTCGCCATGCGTCCGCCAACGGTGCGCGAGGGTACCGCCCGTTTGAGGATTACACTGACCGCGGCGCACCAGGTGTCGCAACTCGATGCCCTGCTGGATGCCATCGCACGGGCCACCGGTGGTGTCTGATCGTTTGGTCATAAGCACGCGCGGGCAGGGCCCGGAACTGGTGCTGCTGCACGGCTGGGCCATGCACAGTGGAATCTGGGGCGGGCTCGTTGATGACCTCGCAGCAGAATTTCGCGTGAACCTGGTTGACCTGCCGGGTCACGGTGTTAACCGCCACGTCCAACTCTCCCCTGACTTGAATGAAGTCGCAGAACAGATTCTGTCCTGCGTGCCACCCGCGGTATGGTTAGGCTGGTCGCTCGGTGGCCTGGTCACGCTGGCCGCAGCCCTGCGGCAACCACAGAGTGTCCGGAAAGCCGTGCCGGTCGCCGCGACACCCTGCTTTTCAAAACGACCGGGTTGGGACTGTGGTGTGGATATTGACACACAGCAGGCTTTTAGTGACGGGCTTGAGAACGACCCCGAAGCAACGCTTGCCCGGTTCTGGTTGCAGTGCTTTGATGACGGGGGCGCAAGCGATTCAATGCAGCGTTTGGGCAAGTCATCGGTAAGCGACGATTTACCGACACAGGATGCAATGCAAACCGGCCTGCGCCTGTTATACAGCAACGACCTGTCTGCTGAATTAAGCACCTGCCGCGTACCAACCCTGTTTGTGGGCGGTACGCGCGACCGCACTATCAGGCCGGAATCTTTTAGCCGGGCCGCCGCCCTGATGCCGGATGCCAGCTGCAGCCTGATCCGGGCGGGCAGCCATGCACCATTCATCAGCCACCCGGACCGGTTTTTGGATATCATTCGCGGGTTTCTAAACGGAGATAAAACAGAGTGAGCCTGACACCACTGGATAAGAATGCCATCAGGTCGTCATTCGACCGCGCAGCATCCAGCTACGACCGGCATGCCGTGTTGCAGCGTGAAATTGAATCGCGGTTGCTCGAACGTATCGAATTCCAGCGTCTCGAACCTGCCACGATCCTGGATCTGGGTTGCGGCACGGGCTCGGCAAGCCGTGCGTTGGCCGGACAATTTCCGCAGGCCAATATCATTGCCCTGGACTGGGCGCCCGCTATGCTGAAGAGGGCCGGTGACGCCATGGAGGAGCAGCGGCATTCCACCGGCGGTATAGGCCGTTTATGCGCCGACATGCACGCGTTGCCCCTGGCGGCGCGCAGTACGGACCTGGTTTTTTCCAGTCTCGCGCTGCAGTGGTCCTACGATCTACCCGCTGTTTTTCGGGAGTTCCGGCGCATCATGAAAGCCGATGCAATGCTGCTCTTCACCTGTTTCGGGCCGGACACCCTGTACGAACTCAAACAGGCATGGCGCGCCGTAGATGATCTTCCGCACGTCAACGATTACCCGGACATGCACGATATCGGCGATGAACTCCTGGCCGCGGGTTTTCGCGAACCGGTGATGGATACCGAGCGCCTGACGCTGGAGTACCCGGACGTTTTGTCCTTGATGCGCGATTTAAAGGGCATAGGCGCACACAATGTCGCCAGCCGAAGATCGCATGGGCTGACCGGTAAAGGGCGTTTGCAAGGCATGTTGCAGGCCTATGAACCGTTCCGCCGTGAGAGCCGGTATCCGGCCAGTTACGAAATTATCTATGGCACCGCATTCGCCCCGCGTGATGGCCAACCGGTCAAAACCGCCGAAGGTGATGTCGCGACGTTCTCTATCGATGCCCTGCTTACACGCTCGAGGAAGCCCAAACCATCATGAAACGCTGGTTCATTACCGGTACCGATACGGGCATTGGAAAAACCTGGGTTGCGAGCGCGCTGATCCGATATCTCGTCGCCGAAGGGTTCCGTGTGGCGGGGATGAAGCCGGTTGCGTCCGGTTGTGAAAATACAGCGTCGGGTCTGCGCAATGACGATGCCTTGAGCCTGATCGCGGCCAGCAATGTGAAACTGCCCTACGAGGTCGTCAACCCTTTCGCTTTTGAGCCTGCGATCGCACCGCATATCGCGGCGCAGGAGGCCGGCAGGGCTATTGACCTGCAAACGATCAGCAAGCTGGCACGGGGCATCGAGGCAGACCACCTCGTCGTCGAAGGTGTGGGTGGGTGGTGCGTGCCGCTTGGCGGTGACCGATTGCTGTCCGACCTGGCGAAAGCGACGGCGGATGAGGTCATCATAGTCGTCGGTATGCGTCTCGGCTGCATCAACCACGCGCTGTTGACCGCGGCTCAGGTTTTGCGAGATGGTTTGCCGCTCAAAGGCTGGATTGCCAATAAAGTCGACCCGGATATGCAGGCACAAACAGAAAATATCGATACGCTTCAAATGCTTATGCCATGCCCGTTGTTGGGCGTCATGCCATGGCAGCATGAAGACCCGCAGGGTACGGAAATGCAGATTGACTCAAGATACATATTTTAAAATGCCTTGAGTTGCAGTAGACTTATCGAGAGAGGATTGATTGATGATCCCCTTTGAATTTTTCGAATTGACCCGAAAGGGACAAAGGAATCGAAAATGGTGTTCCCCCTTATGCCATTTTCGTATTGAGGCTCGACGCTTCCCCTTGCGTTGAACTTCGATGAAAGGGTCGGCTGACCCCTTGCCGGCCCTTTCTTTTATCCAGCACAATATTTCTACACCGAAAACTTCAGGCCGGCGCCAATCGTGATTGAAAGGATGTCTCGAGTCGAGGTTCCGGTTACGAGTCATCTTGTGCATCCGCTTCACGTTTCTGAAATACCCGGTAATTATTCTGGTTAACACTCAATCTCCGAGGAGACCTCGAACGCCAGGTGTCGGCAGATGGCCTTCCATTTAAGAAGAAGCACACAAAAAATCAATTAGTTACATTCCAATCACTGGAATGAGATAGGATGGAACCTGGTTTACCTGGTTTTAAGGAGAAACAAACATGGTCAAGACCGACCTGGACGAGGCTCAGACCGAACTGACCCGCGCCATACAGAAGGATGCGCCGTGCACCTTTGATGAACCCATCCCGGTACTGGTAACACTGGATAACGGTGTCAAATACGAAGGTGTTGCATTCGAGGTCCAACCCGAAAGCAACAATTTTCCACGTGGGCTGGTGATGGTGCGCACAGGTAACACCGATATCGGTGTTCCGGTCAACTATATACGCGGCAGATAAGAGCGCTAATCCCGGTTGCCCGCACGATCTTATAGAGATTCGTTGGGAAAGTTAATTTCCACACCGGTACCGGCCGGGTCTTTACAAAATACTTGGCTCAAATCGATTTCCGGCAGATGGCTTATTCTGTACCGGGTGCCCGTCGCATCCAGCTTTTCAATAAGCTGTGCAAGACCGCTCGCCCGGAGCGCAAAATGGTCAATGTACCCCTGCCTTTCACTGGGGTAATGCTCGAGGCTTTCCACCAGGTGGATGATTGGCTTGCCTTCCGAGTACAACCAAAAACCCTTCTTCGAGAATTTGGGCCGGAACCCGTCGGAAAGCCCGAGCACCCCGCAATAAAAGTCCCTGACTTTGAGAAGAAGCGCCGGCGGTGTGCTGATATTGATATGGTCAATGTGCATAAATGCGATCGCCTGGGTTACGGGCTACTGCCGCCGGGGTTAGTATCAGTAGGTTTCGTCCACGGCCTGCGCGACCAGGCGTTCGAGTTGCTCGAAACCAAAGCTCGGCAGAGGCCGGCCGTTGACGAAAAATTCAGGGGTCGCCTTGATATTGAGCGTGCGTAAGGCCTGTACGTCTTCTTCAACTGCCCGGTTGACTTCCGGCTGGCTCATGTCGGCGGCCAGCTTTTCGTGATCCATGGCCATGCCTTTGAGTATGCCCAGGGCGCGGTCCGGTTGTGATACATGATTAACCACCCAGCGCCGCTGGTTGTTGAACAGCATTTCAAGCGCCTGGAAAAATTTTCCCTGGAGGTGTGCGGCTTCCAGTGTTTTGACCACCTCATCGGAACCGCTATGCAGGGGCGCGTAACGCATCATGACACGCACTTTTCCGGGGTACCTGTCCATCAACTGTTTCACCAGGGGATAGAAGTCTGCGCAGGTGCCGCAAGCCGGGTCAAAGAATTCAACAATGGTTACCCTGGCGTCGGCAGGCCCCTTGACCGGTGCGCCTTGTCGCTCAAAGACACCCTGATCGCGTCCCGCGGATGCGCCTTGCAGCGTCGAGGTGTGATTCTTGTATATGACCGTGGCCATAAAAAACGCCAGTAAAAGTATGCCGGCCACGGAAATGAAAATGGTTTTTTTGCTCATGATGACTCCAATTTATGTGCATAAAACAGCAAAACGCCAATCGCTGTAAAGGTCAGTAGTGAGAGTGTCGGAATATTGAGAAAGCCAAGCAGGGAAATATGGGTTTCCGAACAGGGTATGCCCTGCACGCAGGGCTGGGCCTTTTCCGGAACGATACCGGCGACCACGAGGACATGGAATAAAGCGGTCAGCCAGCCTGCAATGGCCAGCGCGGCGGCATAGCGCAGCACCCGGGGATCGTAGGGAAGCAGTCCAATTGATAGCACCAGTACCAGCGGGTACATGGCGATGCGCTGGTACCAGCACAGTACACAGACCGGTACACCCATGACTTCACTGAAAAAAAGACTTCCCAGCGTCGCGACGGTGACCAGCACCCAGGCTGCGAAAAGCAGTGACCAGGCGCTCCGGTTACCCACGACTTTTTCTGTTATCTCCACTGATATCCTCTTGCCAGGTACGTTGACTTTTTACAGGCGGCCAAGAATACCTGTATTTCGTTGCAGCGCAAAGCCCGGACCGGGGCAAAAGCCAGGAGGGTCACGTCGCCTGCCGGTTTCCAGCCGGCAAATAATTCATGACGCGCGAGCTCATTCCTCATAGACTTAGGGTTAATTTCCCCAATAGAGAATCGAATGAAAAAAATTATTGCACTGCTGGCCGCCTGTATCGTGTCTTCCTGGGCGCTGGCCGATGAACCCGCCCTGTCCGACCACGCGCAAAAGACCCTGGAAATCTATACCCATATTATCGGCGTGGAATCTTCGAAGAATCTTGGCAATGTACCGAAGATTGCGAACTATCTGGCCGCTGAACTCATAGCTGCGGGATTCCCCAAGGAAGATGTGGAAG
>DATCZY010000026.1:0-13032 GCA_036525655.1 Lysobacterales bacterium
GCCTCGCCGCCATACCCATACCAATATGCGTTCCAATTAGGGCAGGGATCTCCGGGTCCGGTTACATTTGCCCAATACAGCCAGCCACCGCCAATTGCAACCACCGGCTGTCCTTCGTATAGGGTATAACTTTCAAAATTATCACTGAAATTAATCGTGGCAAATGCCGAGCTGCTCATTAAAGCCGCTGCCGCGAATGTCACAACGTACTTTGCCAATCGTTTCA
This sequence comes from Lysobacterales bacterium, assembly GCA_036525655.1. GTDB lineage: Bacteria > Pseudomonadota > Gammaproteobacteria > Xanthomonadales > SZUA-36 > SZUA-36. Next base: position 227 of record DATCZY010000026.1, read on the forward strand.
TTTTATTTCCCTCTTCTTAAGGACTTGCAGAAAACTGCAGAAGCTTACTTAAATCTGGAATATTGTAAGTCCGGGGCTTCGCTGTTCGGGCGAAAAATCGGCAAAGTGGACTTTTTACAAGTCGAAATGGCGGGATTGGCTGGTCACTTTTGGCAATTTGGACAATAGAAACTGGATCGTTGTCCCAGCACTTTCTGGCGGATGCTGGCGCCACACTGAAAACAGTCGCCGCCGGCACGGTCGTAGACCAGCAACTCCTGGGCAAAATAGCCCGGTGAGCCGTTCGAATTTACAAAATCCCGCAGGGTTGTCCCGCCCCGCCTGATGGCGCGGTCCAGCACATCGCGGATAGCGGCCACCAAGCCTTCATAGCGTTGCAGCGAAACCCTTCCGGCAGCGCGTTGCGGATGAATACCCGCCATGAATAACGATTCCGAAGCGTAGATGTTGCCGACACCCACAACGATGTGGCCGTTCATGATGAAATTTTTGACCGCGACGCGGCGCTCGCGGGAGCGGCGGTATAAATATTCCGCAGTGAATGCTGGTGACAAGGGCTCCGGTCCCAGGTCGCGAATGAGTTCATGTGACCCCATTTCGCCATCCACCCATAAAAATGCGCCGAAACGCCGCGGGTCATTGAAGCGAAGGCACACGCCATTTTCCAGTACCACATCGACATGATCATGCTTTTGCGGGGTCAACGTGTGCTCGAGGATACGCAGCGAGCCGGACATGCCCAGGTGGATGATCAAGCCGCCTTGCTCCAGCTTGATCAGAAGGTATTTGCCACGTCTTTCCAGGCTGACGAAATGCTGCCCCTCAGCCTTGCTCACCTCAACGGGCACCGGCCAGCGCAATCGCGGGTCGCGCACGATGACGCGGCTGATGCGCTGGTTCAAGAGATGCGGTTCTATGCCCCTGAGGGTGGTTTCGACTTCCGGTAATTCGGGCATTTTGAGCTTAAAGCCTTCCTGTTAGCAGCATTGTAATTCAGCTGATGTTAGCATTTGATCCTATGAAAGATATTACACTGGTTGGTATTGACACGGGCGGAACTTTTACCGACATCGTAGTGTTTGAGCGCGCCTCAAAAGCCGGCGGGATGCGGCACTGCAAGGTGCTTTCCGATCCGGCCGATCCATCCGGTCCGATTTTTGAAGGCTTGAAGCGGATGGGTCTGGAGGGTGAGTCCGTGCAGATCATTCACGGCACGACCGTTGGTACCAATGCGGTGCTGGAGGGCAAAGGTGCGCGTGTTGCGTATGTCAGCAGCCGGGGGTTTGCCGACGTGCTGACGCTTGGCCGGCAGGAACGTGAACAGGTGTATCAGCTCAGACAGCCCGAAACCGCGCCGCCGGTATCCCGGGACCTTTGTCTCGAGGTTTCCACGCGCATTGCCGCGGACGGCGGTTTGCTTGGTGAGAGCAGCGATGAAGAACTGGCGCAACTGCGGGCCAGCCTGGAAAAACTGGACGTTGAATCTGTGGCCATCAACCTGTTGTTTTCCTTTTTAAGGCCGGAGCAGGAGCAGCGTATCGCCAGTGCGCTTGGCGAGCACTGGTTTTTATCGTGTTCCAGCCAGGTTCTGCCGGAGGTGCGCGAATATGAAAGGGGCATGGCGACCTGGCTGAATGCCAGCGTCGGGCCGGTGATATCCCGTTACCTCAAACGTCTGCAGAAACGCCTGCCGCGCGCCGGCATCGCGGTGATGCAAAGCGCCGGCACCACCATCGCCGCCGACCAGGCGGCCGACCAGGCGGTTCGCCTGCTGCTGTCCGGTCCGGCGGGTGGCCTGGCGGCGGCGCGCAGCATCGCCGCGCAAACGGGTAATCCGCGGCTGATGAGTTTTGACATGGGTGGTACTTCCACCGATGTCGCACTGATGAACGGTGAAATCCCATTGACAAGCCACTGCCGCATCGGCTCATGGCCGCTGTCGATCCCGTCGGTGGATATCCACACCATCGGCGCCGGCGGCGGCTCGATCGCCAGGGTCGACAGGGCAGGTATGCTGCTGGTCGGCCCCGAATCGGCGGGTGCGAACCCGGGGCCTGCCTGCTATGACCAGGGTGGCACGCACGTAACGGTCACCGACGCCAACCTGTTGCTCGGCCGGATTCCCGTGAACACGCTGCTGGGTGGATACCTGCCGCTAAATGTCGATGCGGCGGAAAAGGCGATCTCGGAACTCGCAGCGAAAATGGGTTGCGATGCACAGGCTGCAGCTTCCGGTATCGTGCGCCTGGCCAATGAACACATGGCGCGGGCCCTGAGGGTGATTTCCGTTGAACGCGGCCATGACCCCGCCGACTATGCATTGCTCTGTTTCGGTGGCGCCGGTGGCCTGCATGCCTGTGAACTGGCCGAGCTGCTGAATATGAAAAGAATCATCATTCCCGCGCGGGCAGGGGTGTTCTCAGCCCTGGGCATGCTGGTCAGTGAACCCGGGCGTGAAATGTCACAGGCGGTATTGAAGCCTTTGGCGGCATTGTCAGACGAGGACATAAAACAGGGGTTTGGTGCGCTCGAAGAAGAAGCGCTGGCCCAGTTGAAAAACGAGGGTTGCGAAGCGGAGAGCATCATCTTCAGACATCAGCTCGAACTCCGTTACAAGGGCCAGAGCGCGACCATTCCGGTCAGCTGGGCCTTTGGGGGTGAACACGAAGCCATGTTCCACGAGGCGCACCGCAAGGCCAGCGGCCTGCGCTTGGCGCATCCGGTGGAACTGGTCAATTTGCGTCTTGGCGCCCGCGCGCCGGCGGTCTTGCAGTCCATCGATATTCGCGATCAGGATGGCGCCGGTGACCAGGCGGAACAAACAGAAGAAAGTGGCAATGTAAGCGTGCAAAAGCGCTCGGGCCTGCAGTACGGCAAGTCATTGCAAGGTCCCTGTATTTTAACCGAGTCGGTTGCAACCACCTGGATCAAGCCGGGCTGGACGGTGAAAGCCGACCAATGGGGCAACCTGCTCGTACATCGGTCAGCTGACAAAGCCGGTTTGGAACAGTCCGGCGCGCCGGCACTCAGAGGATAAAACGACAGGTAAAAGTAAAAAACCGTAAGGGAGTAGAACCTATGAAAAACAAAGAAACAGGACCGGCCGGGCAGTTGCGCAAGTCATTGTTCTTATACATGGGCGTGATCACCTGCACAGTGCTGCTGAACGGATGCGGTCCTTCATCCGAAGAACTCGAAGCGGTTGACTACGCACCGCTGCCGGGTGGGGACTGGGCGGTATCTTCACCTGCCGAACAGGGGCTGGCTCCGGAACTCGTGGCCGGGCTATATTTAAATGCGGCCGATGTCGATACCATCGAGAGCCTGCTGGTCGTCAAAAACGGCTACCTGGTCGCTGAAAAATACTTCCATAACGGTGGGCCTGAACAAAGGACCAGGATCCAGTCGGTCACCAAGAGTTACACCTCGGCACTGGTCGGCATAGCCCTGGCGCAGGGATGCCTGGCGAGCCTGGACCAGAAGATGCTCGATTTTTTTCCGGAACTGAGCGATCAGGTTGTCGACCCCAGGAAGAAACAAATCACCTTGCGCCAGATGCTTCAAATGCGCGCGGGTTACCCCTGGGAGGAGTCCACACCGGAGTTGTTCGAGATGCTGTATCACGGCTTCCGGCCATCTCTATTGGTCCAGGTACCCCTGGTCACCGACCCCGGAACCCACTGTGAATATAGCAATTTGACCTCCCACCTGATCGGCGTGGTCGTGGCACGCGCATGCGGCACCGATCTGAGGTCGCTCGCGCAGGAGCACCTGTTTGGCCCGTTGGGCGCGGAACTGGGCGACTGGATTCAGGATTGGGAAGGCAACTACAACGGCCATGCGGATATGTACCTGTCCGCCCGTGATATGGCGCGGTTTGGCTTGTTGTATCTCGATGACGGCGTATATCAGGGCCAGCAGCTCGTCCCTGCCGATTGGATACATGAATCCCTTCAAAGCTATTCTGACGACGCCTGGGACTACCGGGTGGGCGGCAACTTTAAAGACATCGGTTATGGATACCAGTGGTGGTCCGTCAGGGCGGGTGATCATCATTACAACCTGGCGTGGGGCCATGGTGGACAGCAGATCGCTATAGTGGATGAGTTTGACATGGTCATTGTCGTTAAAGCCGATCCATTGTTCGGCCAGCATGGGGGAGGTCCATGGAAGCATGAAAAGGCCAATCTCAACCTCGTGGCTGATTTTATTGCGTCTTTACCGCTTGATTGATAACCTTGGCTAAAATAAGCGGCCGTTGGCTACACCCTGGTTGTCGCAATAAAAGCACCCGTTCACCGATTTAGCATTGCGGTTATGGGCTATGCCCACCAACAATGCTTTTCGGTCGCGCAGGCACGGGGTCAGGATGAGCAGCACTCAACACTACAAAACAGCCATTGAAGATCGTATAACGTTTCCGCACAAGCTGATTTACGGTTTTGGGGCGTTTGTCAATAACCTGCTCGCAGCAGCGATCGGCGGCATGGTGATCGTGCTGAATCTTGGCCTCGGAATGAACCCGGCCCTGGTAGGTCTGGTGAGCGCATTACCCAGGTTGACCGATGCATTCACCGATCCTTTGATGGGTTACATTTCCGATCACACCAAGTCTAAATGGGGGCGGCGCAGACCCTATATTTTCGCAGGCGCGATAGCCGCCGGTATTATTTTTATCCTGTTATGGCAATTGCCCGAAGGCAAGAGCGAGAGCTTCTATTTCTGGTATTTCCTGGCCGGGTCCATCATTTTTTATCTTGCCTAGACCGTGTTCGCCACACCGTGGGTGGCGCTGGGTTATGAGTTGACCCCGGATTATCACGAACGCACACGCCTGATGGGTGTGCAGAACTTCATGGGTCAACTGGCGTACCTGTTGTCGCCGTGGTTTCTATGGTTCATGGCGCTGGAGCCATTACATGACAGCCTCGCCGAGGGTGCGCGATGGCTGGCGTTGATCGTTGGCATTGCAGTGATTGCTATCGGTGTCCTGCCGGCCATATTTTTGCGGGAACGCTTTAAACAACCCGTGGTTGATGGGGCGGGTGACAGCCTTGAAACAGCTCCGGATAGTCCCAAAACGGTATCGCAGCGGTTGCTCGAAACCATGAAGAGCTTTTTTGCAGGCTTCGTCATGACGCTCAAGTTTCGCCCGTTCCTCAAGTTATGCGCGGCCACCTTCCTGGTTTTTAACGGCTTCATGCTGGTGGCTTCCTTCCAGTTTTACGTGATTATTTATTACGTATTTGAGGGTGACCAGACACAGGGCGCACTTTACGCCGGCTGGGCGGGCACCGTGTCTGCGATATCCACCTTCTGCGTGATCTTCATCGTTACCAGGATGTCGACCCTGATTGGCAAGCGCCGCGCATTCTTTGTCAGTACGGCGATTTCAATGGTCGGGTACGGCCTGAAGTGGTTCTGTTACAGACCCGACATGCCGCTGTTGATACTGCTTCCCGCGCCATTGATGGCCTTTGGTCTCGGTGGTCTGTTTACGCTGATGGGCTCTATGATTGCGGATGTTTGCGACCTCGATGAACTCGAGACCGGCGAGCGGCGTGAGGGCATGTTTGGTTCAATTTACTGGTGGGTCGTCAAGCTCGGCATGGCGGCAGCGCTGGCGGTCGGTGGCTTTCTGCTCAACGCCACGGGGTTCGAGGTTGCGCTGGGTGGTGATCAGGCGGCGCACACCATCATCCTGATGCGTTTGTTTGACATGGGTATCCCGGTGGTTACCTCCGCGCTGGCGATCTGGGCCATCGTGTCATATACCCTGACCGAGGAGAAAGCCCACGAAGTACGCCAGGCGCTCGAGCGCCGTCGCGGCAAAGTTGCGGCTGTCAGCTGAGCTGGCTTTTCATCAGCCGCAGGCAATCACCGATTCAGGCGGTGGGTTCCTCATCAGGCGCACATCGGCGAAGCTCATTTTGAAAGAACCCTTGGTGGCCACCACCAGTGGCGCCATGATGTGGGCGAGGTTTGCCCCGGCCTCTTTGAAACAGTTGATTTTAAAGCTGACCCTGAACCACTGATCCTTTGGAACGGTCTTGAACAACTGGGTCATACTCAGGCTGCCCGCACACGGGTAACCGCAGTCCATTTTTAAATCGACGGACTTTTTCGGTTCCTTGTCAATGCGGATGACCATGCTCAAAGCACCGCCCTGCGCCGCCAGTTCGGTTAAATCCCAGGCCTGGAACTCCTGCCAGTAGACCTGACCCAGACCACCCTTCCACTCGGCCTGGTAAGCGTCCGCGTTTTTCATGTAATCGGTCGTTCGAACAGACACGATATTGCTTTTGTAGGATTTGGTTTCAGGACCTTCGATTGGAACCATCCAATTGGTGCTGCTGCCCAGGTACATGCGCCAGGGCGCCACGTTGTTACCATCAAAAATGACTATTTCCGACGATTCATCCTGGGGGTCAACGGCTGTTTCAGGCACAGCCTGCTGCGCCTCGGGTTGTTCTGCCTCCGGCGTCGCGGTTACACCCGTCGACAGCAATCCGCCGATCAACAGGCAGGTGACCCAGGCTGTTAACCGGGCCGGCGCCGTGAGACGTTTTTGATTTTTCATGCGTGTGCCTCCTGTATGTTCAACTTGAATAACTTAACCCGTACCCGAGTGGAAACAGCGTGGTGGCGTTTTTACCGTTCGATGCCGACAGGTGCGTGTCACTTTCCGGCCACGAGAAGGATAACCTGCCCTGGAAATCAAAGTCCCCAAAAAGGACATCGGCCACACCCTCGCCCTCGGACCCGGGCAACCAGGCCGCTACGAATGCGTCGGATTGACCCAGTTCCTGCCCCACCACCAACGGTCTGCCCGATACCAGCACGGTGACCACCGGTATGCCTTTCGCTGCGATGGTCCTGATGGTTTGCAAATCCTCGGGGTGTAATTTTGCCAGTGCCAGGGTATCACCGTAAGGCCGCAGGACGTTCATGCTGCCCTTTATTCGCGAACCTGCTTCGACGATCAGGTGTTCGCCGCTACGGATATCGCCGAGGCCTTCCGCGTAGGGTCTCTCACCAATGACGACGATGGCTGCATCGTGCAGGTTCGGGTCGGCGTCAGCCCCGCCAATATCGGCGCTCAAAACGGCCGAAGCCGCGATCGCACGGATACCTTCCCAGATGGATGTGCCGCCTTCGATGTAGTCGTTTCCGCAGGTGCCCTGCAGGCTGACACTGAAACCACCGCATTGATGACCACGGTTGTGAGCGCTCCTGCCGGCGACCAGTATGCGGGCGTTTTTATCCAGCGGCAGCATCGGTCCCTCGTTTTTTAGAAGGACGAGTGATTTACGTACTGCTTCACGCGCGACTTCGCGGTGTTCACGTGCGCCAAAGCTTTCATGGTTTGACCAGAAGCGTTGGGATGGCCGTGGCTTGTCGAATAAACCATAGGCAAATTTTACCGATAAAATCCGCCGAACCGCGTCATCGACCCGTTGCATGGGGATGCTTCCGCGTTGCACGTGCCGCCGGGTGTGCTCGATAAAGTCCTTCCATTTTTCCGAAACCATGAACATGTCGACACCGGCGTTTACCGCCAGTGCAACCGCCTCAAAATAGTCTTCGGAAAGGTAATCAATGCCGTCCCAGTCGGAAATGACGAATCCCTCGAACTTCATTTCGTTTTTTAACAGATCGGTCAGCAAATATTTGTGCCCGTGGCACTTGTCGCCATTCCAGCTGTTGAAGGACGCCATGACGGTCAATGCGCCCGCTGCCAGTGCGGGGTAGTAGGGCTTGATATGAATTTGTTCCAGTTCATCCCTGCTCAGAGTGGTTTCACCCTGGTCGATACCGTTGGTGGTGCCACCATCGCCGACCCAGTGCTTGACGCTGGTGACTACGCTATCGGTGCCGAGGTCACCCTGTAGACCCTGCACCAGGCTGCCTGCATAGGATGCGACGATATCAGGGTTCTCGGAGAAACTCTCGTACGTGCGGCCCCAATGGATATCTCGCGCTACCGCCAGTGTCGGTGCAAATGTCCATTCGACACCCGTGGCGAGGATTTCACATGCCGTGATCCTGGCAATGCGCCGGATCAGGTCATCGTCGTGGGCGGCGCCAAGGCCGATATTGTGTGGGAAAAGTGTCGCACCCCGCACGTTATTGTTGCCGTGGATCGCGTCCACGCCGTAGAGGATGGGGATGGCAAGATGCGCGTCATCCTCGCTCATCGAGGCGGCCCAGTAGGCATCATTCATCGCCACCCAGTCCCGCGGCAGGTTGTCCCCTGGACAGGATCCGCCACCGCTCAAAACCGAACCGATGTGATAGCGCCGCACCTCTTGAGGTGTGATGGACAGCCGCTCGGCCTGGGTCATTTGGCCAATCTTCTGGTCGAGATTCATCTTCGCAAGCAGGACGTTGACCTTGCGCCTGATTACAGCGTCCCGCAGGATTGAGCCCATCGCTATCTACCGGTCAACATAAAATGGAATATTGGCATGGGCGGCGTGTCCCTGTCCGTCATAGGCATAGACAAACAGGCGGTAAGCGCCGGGCCTGTCCGGTGCGATCAGCTGGGCGTCCGGTTTGGTCGGGTCGATGATGTGGCCGACCAGGCTGGCAATGGCCTCTTCATAATCGCCCGCCAGCTGGTTTGCGTCACTTTCTGGCTTTACCTGCCACAAATAGCTTAGTGCATCACCATCCAGGTCATTTGCCTTGAGCTGCGCGCGATAGGTTTTTCCGACCTTGAGCCGGATATTTTTCTGAGCGGCTTTACCATCCAGACGCATCGATTTTATCTGCGGTGCGCGGTTCTCCGGCCAGCTCCCGGTCCAGATGTAGTGCAGGACATCGATCACCTCGGTCTCTTCGCCGGTCTCGGTGAAAAGGCCGTACCACGTGGGTGTTTTTTCCTGCTTCTGACCCCAGAGGAAAACATAATTTCCGATGATCTGATCAGTGAAGGGCTCGATCACTTCTGTGTAGCCGCGCAGGTAGGTTTCCGCCTTGGCTGTACTGTCCTGTTCAAGCGGTGCTCCCCAGCTGGTTTTTGGAACCTCCCAATGCCCGATGGCGCCCCACTCGGTGATGAAATAAGGGTCTTTGAAATCCGTGTCTTTGACAAACTCGGGCAGGGCATAAAGCTGGGCGTAAAGCTGGAAGCTGAAGAAATCCAGGTCGGGCGCCCGTTCGTGAAGTATATCGATCATGCCTTCGCTAAACCCGGCGATCGTTGTCGTGGTTGGATGATTCGGATCTACTTCATGAATCATTTTTGACAGGTCGTTGACCGCGTCGTAGACCTTCAGGTTTTTAAAGTCGAAATTCAACTCGTTGCCGATGATCCAGGTCAGCAGGGCGGGGTGATCCTTATACTTCAGCACCTCCTGCTTTATCCGTGCAAACTGCGTGGCAACCGCTGCCTCGTCTTCATAATTGAAGCCCACGCGCTCCGAAGCCGTATACAAGCACAGCGAGACGGTGACGCCTAGCTCATGAGCGTGGTCCAACAGTCGCATGGTGCCTTCGGGTCCATCGACCGTGCCCCACGTACGTATGGAATTGCCGCCATGGGCAGCCAGGCTTTCCAGGTCCTCTTCCGAGAGCCCCGCACCTTTGATCCGGTAGGGTTCTCCATTGCGCAGCAGTTGGTATTTGCCGCCGTGCTCCACCACTTCGACCTTGACGGCTTGCGCCCGGGCGGCTGTCGGGGTCAAAACCAGCGATCCCAGGCCAAACAACAGGGTGATGAGAAAGTAAGCTTGAATTTTTACTGATGTTTTCATTTGATCAAATCTTTTTTCGAGAGTCATTTTTCATTTAAGCGCTGATCGCGAACTCCGTTCTGAGTTCAGCATTTGAATCGCCGCCAATCCATACGTGAAACAATCCCGGTTCAGGACCGAATTCCATATTTCTGTTATAAAAGCCAAGGTCATCGGTGTGGATTTCAAAACTGACTGTTTCGCGTTGACCCGGCTTGAGCCGGATCTTTTTAAAACCCTTGAGCTCCCTGACCGGCCTGGTCACGCTGCCAACCAAATCCCTGATGTAAAGCTGCACGACTTCTTCTGCCGTGAAGGTGCCTAGGTTGGTTAATTCGGCGCTGATTCGGACGGTATCACCGAGCCCGATCGTGGCGGCGCTGGTGTTGATATTTTCATACCCGAATTTGGAGTAGGAGAGACCATAACCGAAGGGAAATAGTGGCGTGAAGCCGGCGTCGAGATGCATTGCGCTCATTCCCGTTGAAGTCTGGGGCGTGTTAACGGCAATGTCGTCGATATGTATGAAGGTTTCGGCGCGCGCCGGTTTACCTGTGTTTTTCTGGGCATAATAAATCGGGATCTGCCCGACCATTCTTGGGAAGGTGACCGGAAGCTTGCCGGAGGGCACCGCCCTGCCAAACAATAGATCGGCTATGGCGGGTCCACCCATGCTGCCGGGATGCCAGGCATATAAAATGGCATCGACTTTCTCAATCACCGGTTCGAGCGTCAATGGTCTTCCCGCCATTATCACCAACACGATGGGTTTGCCTTTTGCGGCGACTTCATCGATCAGCGCCTGCTGGTGACCCGGCAGGTCGATATTGGCGCGGCAGTGCGCTTCCCCCGAAAGGATGGCTTCTTCACCGGCAAACAGGATGACCACGTCGGACTGTTGCGCGATCTGGACAGCTTCGGCAAAACCGTCCTGATTCTTGCTGCGGGAGTGTTCCAGACCTTTGCTGAAGCGGATTGTCGCACGCTCACCCAGCAGGGCGCGCAAGGCCTGCAGGCCTGTTTGACTATATTGCGGGTCGCCATCGAACACCCAAGTGCCTAATTGTTCAAGCGCTTCGTCCGCCAGCGGACCGATAACCGCGATGGCGCCGGGTTTCTCCAGCGACAGCGGCAGTAACTCGCGCTCGTTCTTCAACAACACACAGCTTTGCACGGCGGCCTGTTTCGCGGCCTCGAGATGACGGGCGTTTGCAATTTCAGGAAAATCTGCCGGATCCGTATAAGGGTTCTCAAACAGTGCCAGGCGGAATTTAAGCCGCAGAATACGGGCGACCATCGCGTCTATATCTGACTCGGAAATCCTGCCCTCAGCGATCAGTGTTTGAAGGTGACCAGCATAGGCGGAGCTGGCCATTTCCATGTCGACACCTGCGCTGACTGCTTCAAAGGCTGCTTCCTTGTCGTTGGCTGTCAGGCCATGCGTGGTCATTTGCGGGATCGAATCCCAGTCGCTGACGACCAGGCCCTGGAAACCCCATTCTTTGCGCAAAACCTGTTTGAGAAGAAATTCATTGGCGGTTGCGGGTACGCCGTTCAGTTCGCTGAAAGAGGTCATGAAGGTGGCTACACCCGCATCGGCAGCCGCCTTGAATGGCGGCAGGTAAACATTGCGAAGCTCGATCTCGGGAATGTTGACGGTATTGTAGTCACGGCCGCTTTCAGATGCGCCATAACCCGCAAAATGCTTGGCACAGGCCGCGATCGAACCCGGCGAGGCAAGGTCATTGCCCTGGTAGCCATCCAGCACCGCGGTTGCCAGCACCTTGCACAGGTAGGGGTCTTCCCCCAGGCTTTCGGCAATCCTGCCCCAGCGCGGATCGCGGGTGATATCGATCATTGGCGCAAAAGTCCAGTTGATCCCGGCAGAGGCGGCCTCAAGCGCCGAGATCCGTGCACCTTCTGCCAAAATCCCGGGGTTCCAGCTTGCTGCCTGCCCCAGCGGGATGGGGAATATGGTCTTGAAGCCGTGGATCACGTCACGAGCTATCAACAGCGGGATGCCCAGGCGGCTTTCCTCCGTGGCCAGCTTTTGCAAATCATTGATTTCCCCGACATCGACCTGGTTCAGCACCGAGCCCACGCGTCCGTCCCTGACGGCCTGGTGCAAATCTGCTGAATCCCAGTTGACCTGGCTCATCTGGCCTATTTTTTCAGCCACGGTCATACGTGACAAAAGTTCGTCAACACGGGCTTCCAGTGACGCTGGTGGTTTAAAATCCATAGCTTTCCTTTTACTGTCTCAAGAAGTTTATCCACGAGTTTTGCCTCGCGGAACGCGTTTACGTCAAGTTGGACTAGATACGCGATAACTGGGAAAATGGACTGGCGGTGACGTTCTCGTAGCTGGTCGTCGCTAACCCATGGAGTAGGATGACAGGGACGTGACCACTGATTCCTCACATATGATTAAAGCAGCATTTGATGCTGTCTTCAACAATCGTAAATACCAGTTCTGGTTGCTGCAGCTTTTTGGTTGGAGTGGCTTGTGCGTCGTAACATTTGTCAGCCTGACGTTGTGGTACAGCACGGTGCAGTGGTCCTATATTTCCCACACCATACTGCAATCCTTGTTGGGAATGATTTTGTCGCTTCCGCTTCACTCTGCTTACCTGGCGCTGTGGAACCGGTCCATAGCGTGGCGCATTGGTTTGAGTTTGCTGGCGGTCACGATCGTATCCCTGCTGTGGACGGTACTTCGCATATACACATTCATATGGCTGACTTCAGAGCATGGAATGTGGTCCGATTTTGGCGGGTGGTATTTTTCTTCTTTCCTGGTGTATTTGTGCTGGACAGCACTTTATTACGGTAACAAGTACTATTATCAGGCCCAGATAGAGCAAAAAAACAGCCTCGAGGCCCTTTCCGCCATTAAAGAGGAACAGCTCAAGCGACTGAACGCCGAGGCAGATGCCAGAAACTCACAGCTGGGCATGTTACGGTACCAGTTAAACCCGCACTTTCTTTTCAATACCCTCAATACGATCAGCGCTTTGGTGAAATTCAAGGAGAATGAAAAAGCGCATAAAATGATCACACAACTGGGCC
>DATCZY010000027.1:0-3786 GCA_036525655.1 Lysobacterales bacterium
CGAGCTGGTTGGCGGTGCAGATGAACAGCACCTTGGACAGGTCGAAACGCACATCCAGATAATGGTCGAGGAAGTCGTTGTTCTGCTCCGGGTCCAGCACCTCCAGCAACGCCGAGGCGGGATCGCCCTGGTAGGAGGCACCGACCTTGTCCAGCTCGTCCAGCATGATCACCGGGTTGGCCGTACCGGTACTCTTGATGGCCTGGATAAACTTGCCGGGCATGGCGCCAATGTAGGTGCGGCGGTGTCCCTTGATTTCAGCCTCGTCGCGCATGCCACCCAGCGAGAAACGAAAGAACTCGCGCCCCAGCGCATTGGCGATCGACCGGCCCAGCGATGTCTTGCCCACACCGGGCGGACCGACGAACAGGATAATGGAACCGGACACCTCGCCCTTCATGATGCCGACACCGAGAAACTCCAGGATGCGTTCCTTGACGTCGTCCAGGCCCTCGTGTTCACGATCGAGGATTGCATGCGCGGCTTCCAGGTCGAGCCGGTCCTGGCTGTGCCTGCCCCAGGGCAGCAACGTCAGCCAGTCGAGATAGTTGCGGGTAACGGCGTACTCGGGCGAGCCGGTCTCGAGCAGGGAAAACTTGTCCAGTTCTTCATCGACCCGCTGTTGCACAGTCTCGGTAAGCGTGAGCGACTCGATGCGTTCACGGAACCGGTCCGCCTCGGCCGTCTTGTCGTCCTTGGTCATCCCCAGCTCTTTCTGGATCGCCTTGAGCTGTTCGCGCAGGAACATTTCTTTCTGGTGAGTCTGGACTTCCGCTTCCACGTGCTCGCGGATTTTCATCTGCGCACGCGCCACTTCCAGCTCCTTGTTGATCAGGCGCAGCACCTTTTCAAGACGCGGCAGGATGTGCCGGGTCTCGAGCACTTCCTGCAGTTCTTCCTTGCCGGCCGTTGTCAGGCTGGCGGCGAAATCGGCCAGGTTCGAGGGGTCATCCGGGCTGAAATGCTCGAGGAAAACCTTCAGTTCTTCACCATACAGCGGGTTAAGCGGCACCAGCTCCTTGATGGTATTGATGATGGCGACAGCGTAGGCCTTGACCTCGGAGATCTGTTGATAATGCTTTTCCGGGTAGTACTCGACCCGCGCGCGCAATGGCGGGGTTTTCGTGGCCCAGTGCTGTATGCGGAAACGCTGTACACCCTCCACCAGCACCTGCAGCTTGCCTTCGCCTTTCTGCACGCGATGAATACGGCATGCCGTTCCCATGGTGTAGAAGTCATGCGTGTCGAGCGTGTCCATGTTCTCGGTCTTGACCAGGACCAGCCCGATAATGCCATGCTTCGCTTCCTTGACGGCCTTGAGCGTCGACTCCCACGGCTCCGCATCGATCAGCAGCGGCATCACCTGGCCGGGAAAGAACGGCCGGGTGCTTTGCGGCAACAGGACGATCTCGGCCGGCAGAACATCCGCCGCCAGCGCAAGACCACCGGACGACGCCTCCGGCCCCAGTGGGTCGCCGGTTTCGGTTTGCTCTATATCCATGTGACTATTCAAGCCTTGTTTTCGGGAGGGGACAAGTTGCAAATGGGGCCGAATTGATGTTTTTCAAGCCATTGCCGGGAACCCCGCAGGCTGTATACTGTCACAAGAAACATCTTTGGGGGCGACCTGGCTTCGACGTGGGTTGCGAAACCTGAGGTGCATGCCGAGGGGCAGATGACCTCGTAAATCCAACTGCAAAAACTATAGTTGCCAACGACGACAACTACGCACTCGCAGCTTAAACCCCTGTAGGGTGCCGTCTGACCGGAGCCGTGCTTGTGCGTCCGGGTCCCCCGTCCCCGGACAGGAGACATTCAGGCGTCGACTCTCACAAGATCGTGATGAAGCACGTCCGGGGCTGATTCACTAAAACTTTACGGAATCGCTGGTTATCTTCCCTGCCCGTCGGGTAGTGACCAGTTAAATTAATAGACGTGGATAAGCATGTAGAGCCGATGGCAGAGGACTTGCGGACGCGGGTTCGATTCCCGCCGCCTCCACCATTCAAAACCATGAGGGGCACACCGAAAGGTGTACCTCTCTTTTTTCGAGTGTGGAACCCGCATAGCACTCAGACATTTTCCTGCCACCCTGACACGGCGGTGACAACACAAGCCAGAGCCACTGCCCACTGCGCTTGATTAATGCCCGGCACTGGCACGTACAGCAAGCAAGCGAACGTTTCCAGGATAATGAAGTCGAATTTTTACTACCCCTGTGTGGAAGCCGTATGTTTTTGCGGCATTGCAAAACCGGCTGGTGCTGGCAGGGGTGTAAATAAACAGCGATCACACCCAGGAGGTGGCTAAATGAGTCTCAATCCTTTTATTACGCCATACGAGCGGTTACCCGTGACTCTGCCGATTTTTCCACTGCGTGGGGCGATTGTCATGCCCGGCAGTAATTTACCCCTGAACATCTTCGAACCGCGCTACCTGAATATGGTCAGCGACGCACTCACCACCCACCACATGATCGGCATGATTCAGCCGGGCCCTGCTGCCGCGAATGCAAGCGGCCTTTGCCAGACCGGTTGCGCGGGCCGGATCACGCAGTTTAACGAGACCCGTGACGGCTGCATTGAGATCGTACTGAGCGGCGTATGTCGTTACGATATCGTTGAGGAGCTACCGACCACCCGCGGCTATCGTCTGGTCACGCCGGACTGGTCACGCTTTCGTGACGACTACAGCGACTACGAGGGCCGGCTGCACGGTGAACAGGACCTTCTGATTGACACGCTGAAACGCTACTGCGACGCCAAGGGGCTGGAAACCGACTGGACCGTGCTTAAAGACCTGTCGATGGTCAGCTTGCTAAACAGCCTGAGCATGGCGCTACCGCTCAGCGAACAGGACAAGCAGGTGCTGCTGGAAACCGTCGAGCCGACCGAACGCCTGTATGCCTTCACCGCCCTGCTCGACAGCGAACTGCAAACTCCAGGCCCGGTCACCCGGCATTGATACTGCTTCGTAAGCGCGGTCGGATACATTTTCCTCTGAAAAACGCGCCTGTATCCCATTTTCTGCCGCTACCAGGGTGACCGCGACATGGCCGAGGCAACACGCACGCAGCATCAACCCTGTTTTACAGGTTTCCAGAATCGGCGGGGATAATCACGGCGTTCGTTCCCGACCGCAAGGCGCTCCATTCCACAGGCCAGGAAAAAACCTTCCGCCCCCGGCTGTGCCTTAACCAGCAAACCATCGAACCCGTGCGTCGCCGCAGCCGTTTCAGCCGCTTGCAGCAGGCGGGTCGCTATACCATGGCGCTGGTGATCGGGAGCGACGTAGATCCCGTGCAGGAGCAATGCGCTGTGACCGGCCTGATTATCACCCTGACAGGCCTGCTCCCATGCCGCAATACCGACAATCCCGACATCTGCTGCTTCGGCCACCATCAGCGTGAGAAAATCAAGGTCATGTGCAGTGTAATAAAATGATGACATGGCAAGGCGCTTGACACTCTCGTAGATATCCCAGGTGTTGATCGCACATTCGATCAGCCGGTTGACGGATTCAAGATCAGCCACGCCTGCCTGGCGCAGGCCGGGGGACTCAATCATTGCATGCCCCACTCCGTCGGCAACGCATAGCGCAGACGGCGCATTCGCGACTACAGGAATTAAAGCGCGCCTTCACCATGGCAACTCTTCACCATCAAATGCCAGAAAGCGTCCCGATTGACCGGGAACAAGACCATCGAGTACCTCAAGCAGGTAGCCGACACTTTGCATGGGTGAAAACAAATGCTGCGGCTGAACGTGGCGCTGAAATGGCCTGGAC